>NZ_JBHUZJ010000015.1:0-139797 GCF_042667685.1 Streptomyces sp. NPDC057302
CCTTCTTCGTGAAGGCGGGGCCCGGCCCATCGGCGTCGGCGGCTCAGAACCCCCTGCGCGGCCCCGGCGGCAGCGCGGCCGGGAACTGCTGGTGCATCGTGCCGTGCTGCTCGTGGCCGTAGCGGGTGACGTGCAGCTGGCTGAAGGTGTTGTTCCGGGGGTCGTGCCGGTCGCCGACGCGGTGCATGCCGTACGGCGCGCTGCCGAACGACGTGAAGCCCAGATCCTCCTCGCCGGTCCGGTCTCCCGGAAGGGCCTTGAACGACCTGCGGTACTCCGAGTAGAGCGCGTCGTAGATCGGCGTGGCCGAGTAGTCGGCCCCCGTCTCCTGCGCCGAGCGCATGGAGGGGATGGGGGTCTGGTACGCCGGCCGGGGGCGGGAGGGGTCGTATGTGTGCACGTATGTGCCAACGACCCCGTCCGCCTACGGATGCGGGGGCCGCGCCGCTTTCACGGCGCGGCCCGCACGGGCTCAGGTGCCGGCGAGCGGCATCGCCGACGCGACCAGACGGCCGTGCACCGCGGCCTTGTCCAGGGCGCCGCGCAGCAGGTCCTCGCGGGGCTGGCGGCCGATGGAGCCGACCGGCGCCGCGAACAGCAGCACCGTCTGCAGCTTGTTGGCGGCGGCCCGCCAGGCATCGGTGACCTGGAGCGGGTGGTGGGCCTGCCACCAGGCCACGGGGGAGCCGCCGCCGACGCCGGGCTGGAGCACGGCGTGCAGCTGGCCCGCGGCGAGCAGCACCGACCAGCCGTGCAGCACCGGCGGCACGGTGTCGAGGGAGGCCACCGGCGAGAAGCCCTGCTCGACCAGGAGCGACAGGAAGTCGTCGCCGCCGCCGGGCGCGGAGCCGGGGCGCGCGACGGCGCCGGTCGGCTCCACGACGAGGGCGGGCCGCAGCTCGCCCTCGATGAGGACGAGACCGCTGGTCACGCCGAGGACCGCCTGGTCGGGCATTCCTCCGACGGGACCGGCGGCCGGGACCCCGGCGACGCCGGTGCCGTCCTCGCCGGTGATCGAGCGCACGGCACCCTGCAGCTGCTCCTCGGAGACCTGGACGATCTGGGAGGGCAGGCAGGTGGCGTGGGCGAAGGCGAGGACGGCCGTCTCGTCGCCGATGAACAGGACCGTGCTGGTGCGTTCCTGCTCCGTGTCGCCTGGAGTGCGGCAGGAGGTGCAGTCGTAACTGCCCGGGGCGTTCTCTCCGGCGAGCAGCCGGTCGGCTTCTTCGTCGCCGATCTCGGCGCGGACGTCGTCGCCGACGTCGAGCATGCGCGGCACGGGGGCTCCTCGGAATCGTTGCGTACGGACCGGGGGTGCCCGGCTCATAAGAAGACAACGGGCGATCAGTGGCGCAGGTCACGCGCGAAGGCGAACGGAATCGAACCATCCGCAGCGGAGGGTGAGTTGTCCGGCGGAATTCGTCACTCCGCGCCAATGTCTTCTGCGTACAGGCAAGTTGGTGCGGTGAGCTGGGTCACAGATCGCCATGGCGACAGGTCGACAAATACTGAAATCAGGGAATTAAGTGGCTGGCCTGAAATCGCCGATACTCCGGGTAACAGTCAACTGGCCTGGAATGACAAGGAGTTGGTTGATATCGGGGCGAGCGGGCGCCTAGATTCCACCGCCGTGTGCAGCGAGCACCGCTCGGGTACGTCCGCCGGCCGCACCAGTCAGCCAGCTCGAGCACCACGGCACGAACGTGCCGAACTCCGGCGGACGGGGTGAGCGGGCCTCCGGCGTCAGATGCGCGAGGAGGCCCGGGACACCTGGGGGACCCCGGGTCCTTCGAGAGGGATATTCATGTCCGCACGTCCCAGTAGCGTTCGCAGGACAGCAGTGATCGGCGGAGCGGCGTTGCTCGCCCCGCTGGGACTGCTCACCGCCACCGGCCAGGCCGGAGCGGCGGACAGCGGAGTGTGGGATCGCATCGCTCAGTGCGAGAGCGGCGGAAACTGGCACATCAACACCGGGAACGGCTACTACGGAGGACTCCAGTTCTCCGCGTCCACCTGGCGGGCGTACGGCGGCGGGGCCTATGCGGCCACCGCCGACCAGGCGTCCAAGGGGCAGCAGATCGCTGTCGCCACGAAGGTCCAGCGCGCTCAGGGGTGGGGCGCGTGGCCCAGCTGTTCGGCTCGGGCGGGTGCGTCCGGCGGCGCGCCGGGGGCGGCAGCCGCTCCGGCGGCCCCCAAGGCGGCCAAGGCTCCTAGGGCGGCCAAGGCCCCCAAGGCGGTCAAGCAGCGGCCCGCCGCACCGCAGCAGCGTGCGCCCGGTCATGCCGACCGGGGCTCCGGGCGCGGTGACTACACCGTTCGGCAGGGGGACACCCTGAGCCGGATCGCGGCGGCGCACGGCGTCAGCTGGCAGAAGGTGTACGCCGCCAACAAGGCGGTCATCGGTGGGGATCCGAACGTGATCCTGCCGGGGCAGCGGCTCGATCTCTGAGTTCCGTCCACCAAGGGCGTGGTCCCGCTCGGTCGGCTGACCGGGTGGGGCCGCGCCCGTGGCGGCGCGGCACGGCCCCGTGCCGCGGGGGCGCTGCCTAGCGTGGGCGGATGTATCCGATGCCGATCAAGAGTCTTCGCAAGGGTCTGCGCGCGGGTCTTCGGTCGCTGTGGCCCTCTGGTCTGGTCGTCGCCGCTGCCACCTCCCTGCTGCTGCCCGCGCCCGCGAACGCCGCTCCGACGCCACCGCGGCCCCTGCCGGGGCCAGGAGCCCTCTTCGCCGCGTACGACTGCTCCCGCACCGAGGGGCGCTGGAACTGCCTCGCGCAGTGCGAGAGCACCAGCCGGTGGCACGTGAACACGGGGAACGGCTTCTACGGAGGGCTGCAGTTCAAGCAGTCCACCTGGGAGGAGTTCGGCGGGCTCAAGTACGCGCGCCGTGCCGACCTCGCCACCAAGGCGGAGCAGATCAAGGTCGCCGAGGAGGTGCTTCGGGTCCAGGGCTGGAAGGCCTGGCCGGTGTGCTCCAAGAAGATCCCCCGGGAGATCCGCGAGGGCTGGGGCGTCGTGCATGTCGTCAAGGCGGGGGAGACGCTGAGTTCCATCGCCCGGCGGTACGAGGTCAAGGGCGGATGGGAAGCCCTGTATCGAGCCAATCGCAAGGAGGTCGGGGGCAGCCCCGACCGGCTGTCTGTCGGCACGAAGCTGGTCATTCCGAAGAAGGCGGGCAAGGGGTCTGAGTCGGCGAAGCCTTCGAAGGAGGCCAAGCCTTCGAAGCCGGGGAAGCCGGGTGGGTCGGCGACGCCCTCCGTGTCGGCTAAGCCCTCCGAGTCGGCGACGCCCGCTGAGCAGTCCAAGGGGCCTGAGCCCGTCGAGTCGGCCGAGTCTGCGAAGCCTGCCGAGACGGCCAAGCCCGCCAAGACGGTTGAGCCTGATGTGTCGGCCACGCCTGCCGAGCCTTCCGGGTCGGCCAAGCCCGCCAAGCCCGCCGCGTCCGTCAAGCCTGACCCGGCGCCGGTGGGCTGAGTTCGGTCGCCTCGCCGCTGAACACGACCGCGCCACGGCGCAGTTCGTGCACCACCACTGCCGTCCGGCCCGCGTGTTCGCGCAGGCCGGGCGGCAGTCGCTGTTCCGCGGTCATGACGCAGGTGTGCGGGCTGCGCCTGCTCAGGCCGACGAGGAGCTCGTACGTACGGGACGCGACGGCGGGGGACATGCCCTGGGTGGGTTCGTCGATCAGGATCACCCGGGCGTCGGCCGTCAGAAGGGCGCGGGAGAGGGCGAGCATGCGTTGTTCGCCGCCGGAGAGGGTGCCTGCTCTGCGGGGGAGGAGCGGGCGGAGTTGGGGGTACGCGTCCAGGGCCGGGGTGATGTCGGGCTTGTTCCTGGGGCTGGGCCTGGGCCTGGGTCCGCGTCCGGGGCCGGAGAGGTCGAGGTTCTCGGCGACGGTGAGGTGGCCGAACACCGCTTGCCCGTCCGGTACGAAACACAGGCCGCGCCGCGCGCGTGCGTGGGCGGGGAGCCGGGTGACGTCCGTGCCGTCCCAGGTGACCGTGCCGGTGGTGAGGGAGGCCGTGCCGGCCAGGGCGCGCAGGGCCGTGGTGCGGCCCGAGCCGTTGCGGCCCAGGAGGACGGTGAGGCCGGGGGACGGCGCGGCCAGGGTCACGCCGTGCAGGGCCTCCAGGGGGCCGTAGTGGACGCGGGCCTCGTGGAGTGCGATGCCGGTTCTCATGGGGCCATCCTGTGGAGGACCTCGGTCGGGGGGCCTGAGGTGACGATGCGGCCTGCTGCCATGACGTGCACGGTGTCGGCCAGGTCCGCGACGAGGTCCATGTCGTGCTCGACCACGAGGAGCGCCATGCCGTCTGCCGCGAGGGCGCGCAGGACGCGGGCCAGCGCGGCCACTTCGGCGGTGTCCAGGCCTGCTGCCGGTTCGTCCAGGAGGAGCGTGTGGGGGTGGCCTGCCAGGGCTCGGGCCAGTTCTACGTGTCTGAGGGTGCCGGTGGGGAGGTCTGCGGCGGGGTGGTGGCGGGTCGTGGGGTGGTGCAGGGAGAGGAGGCGGAGGGCTTGGGTCGTGGCTTGGGGGTGCGTGGGCCTTCCCTGTTCCGCGCCTACTTGGATGTTCTCGGTGA
This sequence comes from Streptomyces sp. NPDC057302, assembly GCF_042667685.1. Taxonomy (NCBI): domain Bacteria; kingdom Bacillati; phylum Actinomycetota; class Actinomycetes; order Kitasatosporales; family Streptomycetaceae; genus Streptomyces; species Streptomyces sp. NPDC057302. The sequence continues at coordinate 4,581 of NZ_JBHUZJ010000015.1, forward strand.
CAGTGAGGGAGGGGAAGACCGCCAGCTGCTGGAACGTGCGGGCCACGCCCAGGCGGGTTCGGGCGTGGGCGGGGGTGCGGGTGATGTCCTTGCCGTCGAAGGTGATGCGGCCCGTGTCGGGGCGCAGGGTGCCGGCCAGGCAGTGGAAGAGGGTGCTCTTGCCTGCGCCGTTGGGGCCTACTACGGCTGTGATGTGGCCGGGGGGTACGGAGAGGTCCACGCCGTCGAGGGCGGTGAAGCCGTCGTAGGTGGCGGTGATGTGGTGGGCCGTCAGGGGGGCCGGGGTTCTGGGGCGGGGTCCTGTTGGGTGCGGGGTCTCGCGGCGGGGGCCGTTCTGGGGCGGGGCCGCGCCGGTATGTCCGTCCTCGCTGTCGTCCGGTGGCCGCGGGGGTTCTTCGGCGGGGGAGTCCAGCGAACCGTGCTCCGGGCGGACATACCGGCCCGTCCCCTCAGGTCGGTTCGGCGGCTGCGGGCCTGTGCCGCTTTCGGTTGCACCGTCGTCGTCGCCGCTCTCCGCGTGTCCGCTGCGGGGCGAGGGAGCGGGGTCCGGCTGCTGACCGCGCGGCAATCGGACGACGCCCAGCCGCCCACCGCCGATCAGCCGGCCGAGGCCCGCCCACAGACCAAGGAGGTGTGTCCGTCGGCTGTTCGGTGTTCGGTCGGGGCTCACCGGCCGGCTGCCGGGCAGGCCGTTCTGGCGCGTTCGACGGCTGCCGGGCCATCGGGGGAAGCCCGCCCACCCTCTGCCCGGCGATCGGAGGAAGCGCGCCCGTCGGCCGCCGGACTGCCGGTCGCTGCCCGCCCGCCCCCCGCCCGGCCATCGGATGAGGCCCACCCACCCGCTGGTGCCGCGGGGCAATCCGGTGGGTGGGTGGGAGAGCTTGTTCGTGGAGGGGGAGATGCGGGGCGATCCGGGGGGTGGGGTGAGGATGTTGCGGGCGCGCTTGCCCAGGGGGGTTAGGGCGAGGCGGCGGCGTAGGTCGGTGGGGGGTGGGGTGCGGGTGGTCAGGAGTGCCAGGACGCCTATCAGGGCCGCTGCCACACCGCCCCGCGTGCCCGCGTCCAGGCCCACCAGGAGCGCCGCCGCCAGCAGCGCGCCCAGGAGGCTGTCCGCGCCGAGGACCACTACCGCCGCGAACCAGAGGAGCCCCCGCACGGGGTCGTACGCGGCGGGATCGAAGGCCCGTAGACCCATGCCCAGCATCCCGCCCCCCAGGGCGGCCAGCGCCGCCCCGGCCACGAAGGCCGTGAGTTTGAGGGAGCGCACGGGCACGCCCGCAGCCGCCGCCCCCGCCTCGTGATCCCGCATCGCGGCCAGCGCCCGCCCCATGCGGCCCCGGCGCATGCTCGTCGCGAAGAGCAACGCCGCGGCCAGCAGGACCAGTTCCAGGACGTAGTACGCGCGGTCGCTGTCGAAGCCCGCGGGGCGGTCCAGGGCGAGGCCCGACGTCGCGTACGGCTGGGCGAAGACGAAGCGGCTGACCCCGACGCCGACCGCGAACGTCGCGAGGGCGAGCGCCAGGCCGCGGCGGCTGATCGCGGGCCAGCCGGTGAGCAGGCCCAGGGGGGCCACCAGGAGGACGGCCACGGCCAGGGCCGGGAGGTGGGGGAGCTCGGGGAGGCCGGGGAAGCGGCCCGCCGTCAGGAGGGCGGTGAAGAGCGCGCCGAGACCCGCGTACGCCGCCTGGCCCAGGGATATCTGGCCGCCCCTGCCGGTGACGATCACCAGCGAGAGGAGGATGACGGCCAGGGCCGGGACCTGGACCGAGGTCGTCAGGTCCGAGCCCGCGAAGCCCAGCGGGATGAGGAAGAGGACCGCCGCCACGATCCACGCGCCCGGCGGCGTCGGGAAGCGCGCCGTCGCGGTGCGGGGCAGCGTGTTGTGCGAGCCGATGCCCGGGAGGACGAGCGCCGCGACGAGGAGGGCCACCACGAAGATGTTCGCGCCCAGGGACTGGAGGAGCGGTTCCGCCCAGCCCGACGGGTGCAGGCGGGTCAGCTGGCTCTGGGCCACGCCCAGTCCCAGGGCCACCACCACGGCTGTGGACAGGCTCCGCATGCGGGCCGCCACCGCTACCGCCACCACCTCCATCACGAGGAGCGGCATGCCGTACGGGTCCAGGCGTACGAAGGGGGCGAGCAGCGCCCCGGTGAGCCCCGCGGTGAACGCGCCGAACGCCCAGCCCGCCGACGCCACCCGGTCCGCGTCGACGCCGCTGAGCACCGCGAGGGGGCGGTTGTCGACCACGGCCCGCAGCTCGCTGCCGAAGCGGGTCCAGCGGGTGACCGCCCAGACCGCGGCGGCGAGGGCGATCGTCACCGCCAACTGGGCCCAGGGGTCCGCCGATACGAGGGTGGGGGCGTCTGCCTTGGCTCCTGGGCCCCAGATCAGTGCGGCGCCCCCGACCAGGAGGATGAAGACGCCGAGGGACGCCACCAAGGTCCGGGCCGGGTCGTTGCCCAGGACCGCCAAGGGGCGGAAGACCGCCCTCTCCAGGAGCAGGCCGATGGCCGGGGCGATCAGGAGGAGCGTGACCGCCGTGGCCAGGGGCAGGGGCCAGTTCCACTCCGTCGTCAGCTGGCGCAGCACGTAGGCGCAGACCATCGCGATCGCGCCGTGCGCGAAGTTGAGGACACCGGTCGCGCGGTACGTGACGATCAGGCCGATGCCGGTGAGGGCCGCCGCGCTGCCGACCGCGAGCCCGGCCAGCGTCAGGTCGTAGCTCAGGGAGGCCACCGGGTCATCGCTCCGGGGGCGGGGTGGTGGCCGGTTGGGGTTCGCAGATGGGGCAGGGGCTCAGGTCGCCGGTCGCGATGATGTGGGCGTCCGCGGGGACCGCTTCCGGTTTTCCGGCCACCAGGGGGCAGTCCGCCCGGTGCCAGAGGGTGCCGCCGGGGATCATCAGCGACTCGCCGCTGATCGCCACGGGGGCCTTTCGCTCCGCCGCCGGGGGAGGCGTGCCCGCCGTCACCAGGAGTTCGTACAGCTCCTCCACGCGGGAGGTGGCCAGGGTGCTCCTGCCGTGGGTGAAGAGCACCGCGCCCGCGATGATCAGTGCGGCGCCCGGCACCGTACACGAGGCCAGATAGGGGAGCTGCCGCTCGGCGAAGCGCTCGCCCGACATGCCGTACCAGCCGACCACGCAGAGCACCGCACCTGCGGCGAGGGCGGCGAAGGCCACCCAGAGGAGGGGGCGCACGGCACGGAGCCGCTGTGCCGGGCCGGCTGCCTGATCGAGTGTCTGGTCGGCCGGCTGATCGGGTGTCCGATCCGGTTCCTGATCCGGTGTCTGATCCGGTTGAGCCGCCCGCATCTGCGCCCCCTGGGACACGTTCGTAGCGTCGGTGGGCTGTCCATGTCAGCCGATGGCTTGCACTATGCCTTCTGCAAGCTGACCCTGAAAGCTCCGGGCGCTGACCGCCCGGACCGATACCGGTGGTGAGCCAGATGGTTCTCTGGACCAGCCCCAAGCGGTGGAGTGATCTCAGGCGGGGAAGGGTGCGGAGCGCGGCGATGGCGGCTGCCGCGGTCCTGCTCGTCGCTCCGGCCGCCGTGGCATGCGGTGACGACAGCGGCGGGGGCGGCGACAGCGATCCGCCCAAGCCGTCCGCGGAGAAGTCGAGTCAGGACGCGCCTTCCGACGACGCCTCGTCCGACGACGCGCCTTCGGACGACGCGAGCGCGCCCGCGGATCCGGCGGCGGCCGAGAAGGAGGTCAAGAAGAACTGGGAGAAGTTCTTCGATCCCGCCGTCTCCATGAAGGAGAAGGAGGCCGTCCTGGAGGACGGGCCCAAGATGCGCGCCGTCCTGAAGGGATTCAGCGGCGACGAGCGCGGCAAGCAGGTCAGCGCCGAGGTCAACAAGGTCGAGTTCACCTCGGCGACCGAGGCGGACGTGACGTACGCACTGACCCTGAAGGGTGCCACCGCGCTGCCCGGAGCCTCCGGAACCTCCGTCCACGTGGACGACACCTGGAAGGTGTCCGTCAAGACCCTCTGCGCACTGGTGAAGCTGAGCGGCAATGCGTCGCCCGGTCCGGGCTGTTGAGGCCCTTGCCGTAGCCGCGCTGCTCGTCGCGGTGGCGGGGTGCGGCAGCCGGCTGCCCGAGAGCGACTTCGAGGACAGGAGCACGGCGCCCGCCCCGTCGCGGGCGCCGGTCCGCGTCGGCATCATCACCAGTGCGACGAGCCCGGTCGGCGGCTCCGCGTTCACCGGGCCGCGCGACGGGGCGAAGGCGTACTTCGAGCGGCTGAACGCCCGGGGCGGCATCGACGGGCGCACGATCGAGGTGCGCACGTGCGACGACGGCGGCAGCGGCGTCGGCAACAGCGCATGCGTGGACAAGCTGATCGACGAGGAGCGCGTCGTCGCGCTCGTCGCGACCAGTTCCCTCGACTACGCCGGTGCCTCCCGCGTCTCCCGCGCGCGCGTGCCCGACGTCGGAGGCCAGCCGATCGGGTCCGCGTACGACACCTATCCGCATCTCTACGGGATCTACGGCAGCCTCGCCCCACGGAACGGGAAGCCGGGCTGGGGCGGCAAGCTGATCGGCGGGACCGAGGTCTACCGCTACTTCGAACGGGAGCAGGGGGCGCGGACCGCCGCCGTCGTCTCCTACAACCAGGCGGCCTCCGCCGCGTACGCCCGTCTCGTCACCCGGGGCCTGAAGGCCGAGGGCTACAAGGTGGTCACCGAGCAGGTCGACTTCGCGCTGCCCAACTTCCGGGCGGCGGCGGCCGACCTGAAGGAGCAGGGCGCCGACCTGGTCTTCGACGCGATGGACACCCACGGCAACGTCCAGCTGTGCGAGGCGATGGACGAGGTGGGGGCGAAGGTCACCGCCAAGGTCACCAACGTGCAGAACTGGACCTCATCCGTGGCCGAGGACTACAAGGACGCGCCGCGCTGCCGCAACGCCCTGTGGGTCACCGGCGCGAGCCGCAACTACGAGGACTCCGGCCGGCCCGCCGTGCGCGAGTTCCGTGCCGCCATGAAGGGGCACAAGGAGCTCTCCCAGTGGCAGCTGGAGGGCTGGGCCGCCGCCATGTGGTTCACGGACGCGGCGACGTCGTGCCGGGGTGACGTCACGCGCGCGTGCGTCGACCGCTTCATGAACCGGGGTACGCCGTACACCGCCCGGGGGCTGCTGCTCCCGGTGACGTACGAGAACCGGGCCGATCCGCCGGGCACCCGTGAGACCTGTGTGTCGGTGGCCCGCTGGAAGGACAGTGAGGGCTGGGTCACACAGGGAGACATGAGCAAGAACTGCTTCGACGTGCCGCAGCTCTCCTACCAGCCATGATGTGTGTACCTAGCAGGAAAGTTCCCAATACCGAATATCAATGGCACAACTGTTCAGGAACAAGATGATGATGGAACCCAACCCTCGGGCCGTAATCCCCGTCTAACCCTGCGGTAGGCGGACGAGAGGGACTGTCCGCGGGGAAGCGGGGGATACGGGGACGCATGCACATCTCTTTCCTTATTCACAACGCGTACGGAATCGGCGGGACGATCCGGACGACGTACAACTTGGCGAACACTCTCGCCGAGCAGCACGACGTCGAGATCGTCTCCGTCTTCCGCCACCGTGACGAGCCCGTTTTCTCCCCTGACTCCCGCGTCAGGCTCAGTCACCTTGTCGACATCCGCAAGGACAGCCCCGGCTACGAGGGGGATGCCGCCGACGCCCTGCGGCCCGCCCGGACCTTCCCCAGCGCGGAAGGCCGTTACGACCAGTACAGCGCCCTCACCGACCGGCGCATCGCCGAGCACCTCTCCTCGGTCGGCTCCGACGTGGTGATCGGTACGCGCCCCGGCCTGAACGTGCACATCGCCCGCGAGACCGCGCGCGGCCCGCTGCGCGTCGGCCAGGAGCACCTCACGCTCGACAGCCACTCCAAGGAACTGCGCCGTCAGCTGCGCAGCGTCTATCCCCGCCTCGACGTCCTGACCACGACGACCGAGGCCGACGCCCGCGCCTACCGCCGCATGATGCGACTGCCCGGCGTCCACGTCCAGGCCGTGCCCAATCCCGTGCCCGCGCCCGGCATCGAGCCCGCCGACGGCAACCAGAAGTGGGTCGTCGCGGCGGGGCGGCTCGCCCCCGTCAAGCGGTACGACCTGCTGATACGGGCCTTCGACCAGGTGCGCGCCGAGCGTCCCGACTGGCGGCTTCGGATATACGGCGGCGGCAAGCAGAAGGACAAGCTGCGCGCCCTGATCGACGAACTCGGCCTCTACAACCACGTCTTCCTGATGGGGCCCGCCCACCCCATCGAGCCCGAGTGGGCCAAGGGCTCCATCGCGGCCGTCACCTCCAGCCTGGAGTCCTTCGGCATGACGATCGTCGAGGCGATGCGCTGCGGCCTGCCCGTCGTCGCCACCGACTGCCCGCACGGCCCCGGCGAGATCATCGACAACGGCGTCGACGGACGCCTCGTCGAGGTCGGCAACCCCACCGCGATCGCGGGCGGCCTGCTCGAACTGATCAATGACGACACACTGCGCCAGCGGATGGCGGGCGCCGCGCTCCACGACTCCGAGCGCTTCGACCCGGCCCACATCGCCGAGCGCTACGACGCGATGTTCACCGGGATGCTCGCCCGCGGCAGCTCCTTCGGCGGCCGGATGCGCGGCTCGCTGCACCGCACCCGCGGCGCGCTCCTGGGCGGCGCGTACGCGGTACGGGACATCGGCATACAGACGAAGGGATCCACCGCATGACGGCCTTGGCCACCTCGGACGCCTCATCGCCCTGCGACGACGCCGGCGTTGATCAGGATGTCGCCGCGGCACCGCGCGCCGACTGCATAGCCGACTCCGCGGGTGGCCTCACCTTCGACGTCACCGACCCCGGCGGCAAGGGCGCGGCCTATCTGCTGCTGCGCCGCCGCGACGCCGCATCCGCCGACGAGGACGTGCGCCTGCCGCTGTCCCCGGCCGCCGACGGCAGGCTGCGGGCCGCGCTGCCCAGCAGCGTCGAACTGGCCGAGGGCCGCTGGAACGCCTACGCGGAGGTCGGGGGCGCCACCCCGCGCCGCCTGGCGCCCGGCGTCAACGACCTGCGCTCCCTGGTCGACCGCGCCCCCAGCGGGGCCCGCGGCCACATCGCCGTACGCATTCCGTACGCGACCAAGCAGGGCAATCTCTCCGTACGCAGCTGGCTGCGCGCCCCGCACGCGGAGATCGGCGAGCTGCGGATCTCCGGCGCCGCGGTGACCGCGCAGGGCCGCGTGTACGGCACCGTGCTGACCACCGCCGCCTACGCGGAGGCGTCCCTGCGCGCCGAGCCCGACCGCATCGAGCGCTCCGAACTGACCGCGGACGGCGTGGAGTTCAGCTTCGGCCTGCACTGCGACGTGCTCGCCCACAGCGGCCCCGGGCCCTGGGACCTCTGGCTGCGCCCGGCGGGGGAGAGCGGGCCGCGGATCCGGCTCGCCCGGCTCCTGGACGACGTGCCGGACAAGAAGCAGATCTTCACCTACCCGGCGGTGCGGCTCGACACCGCGGTGCACGGACCGCTCGACGCGGGGCCGTACTACACGAACGACAACGACCTCTCGGTGCGGATCCGCGAGGCGAACGCGGTCGAGGACTGATCCGTCGAGGATTGACCCGGGGGCCCGTCGCCACGTGCTGACGCCATCGCGGACCGTGGCTGTCCGCGACGCCGGGCACAATCGGCCCCATGTTGGAGACCTCCGCACGACTGCTCCGCCTGCTCTCGCTGCTGCAGGCCCACCGCGACTGGTCGGGCGCGGACCTGGCAGAGCGGCTCGGCGTCACCCCGCGCACCGTGCGCCGTGACGTGGACCGGCTGCGCGAGCTCGGCTACCCCGTCAACGCGAGCCCCGGCACGGGCGGCGGCTACCAGCTGGGCGCGGGCGCGGAGCTGCCGCCGCTGCTCCTGGACGACGACGAGGCGGTCGCCGTGGCCGTCGGGCTGCGCGCCGCCGCCGGACAGGGCATCGAGGGCATCGGCGAGACCTCCGTACGCGCCCTGACCAAACTGGAGCAGGTCCTGCCGAGCAGGCTGCGGCGCCGGGTCGGCGCCCTGACCGCGTTCACCGTGCCGATGTTCCGGACCCCGCAGCAGCAGGCCGTGGACCCCTCGGTCCTGACCGAACTCGCCCACGCCTGCCGGGACGCGGAACGCCTGCGCTTCGACTACCGCGACCACGGCGGCAGTTCGAGTCGCCGCACCGTCGAACCGCACCGCCTCGTCTGCACCGAGCGCCGCTGGTACCTGGTCGCCTGGGACGTCGACCGCGACGACTGGCGGACCTTCCGCGTGGACCGCGTCACCCCCAGGCCGCCGCACGGACCGCGCTTCGCCCCCCGCACCCCGCCGGCCGGCGACCTCGCCGCGTACGTCTCCCGGGGCGTCTCCACGCGCGCGTACGCCGCCCAGGCGGTGGTCCGGCTCCTGGTGCCCCTGGAGGAGGCGGCCCAGCGGATCACCCCGTCGGCCGGCACGCTGGAAGCCGAGTCCGAGAGCAGCTGCCTGCTGCGCACGGGCGCCATGAGCCTGGACGTCATGGTGATCCATGTGCTGCTGATGGGCTTCGAGTTCGAGGTGGTCGAGCCCGCTGACTTCACCGAGCGGCTCAGCTCGGCCCGGGACCTCCTGAGCCGGGCCCTGGACCGGGGTGCTCGGTCTGCGGATCCGGGTGCTGGGTCCCCGGAGGCTGGAACGCCGCGTACTCGGGATGGTGCAGATCGAACGCCGGGGACTCGGAGCGGATCCGGGGCAGCGTGACGAAGTTGTGGCGCGGCGCGGGACAGGCGGTGGCCCACTCCAGGGAGCGGCCGAAGCCCCAGGGGTCGTCGACGTCGACCTTCTCGCCGTACTTGGCGGTCCTCCAGACGTTGTAGAGGAACGGCAGCGTGGACATGCCGAGCAGGAACGCCCCCAGCGACGAGATGGTGTTGAGTGCCGTGAAGCCGTCCGCCGCCAGATAGTCCGCGTACCGCCGTGGCATGCCCTCGGCGCCCAGCCAGTGCTGGACGAGGAACGTCACGTGGAAGCCGATGAAGAGCGTCCAGAAGTGGATCTTGCCAAGCCGCTCGTCGAGCAGCTTCCCGGTGAGCTTGGGCCACCAGAAGTAGAAGCCGCCGAAGGTCGCGAAGACGACGGTGCCGAACACCACGTAGTGGAAGTGCGCCACGACGAAGTACGAGTCGGTGACGTGGAAGTCGAGCGGCGGCGAGGCGAGGATGACGCCGGTGAGCCCGCCGAAGAGGAAGCTCACCAGGAAGCCGATCGCCCACAGCATCGGTGTCTCGAACGACAGCGAGCCCTTGAGCATCGTCCCCGTCCAGTTGAAGAACTTCACGCCCGTGGGGACCGCGATGAGGAAGGACATGAAGGAGAAGAAGGGCAGCAGGACCGCGCCCGTCGCGAACATGTGGTGGGCCCACACGACGACCGAGAGGCCGGTGATGGCCATCGTCGCGCCGATCAGGGGCAGATAGCCGAAGATCGGCTTCCTGCTGAACACCGGGATGATCTCGGAGATGATCCCGAAGAACGGCAGCGCGATGATGTAGACCTCCGGATGCCCGAAGAACCAGAAGAGGTGCTGCCACAGCAGCGCGCCTCCGTTCTCCGGGGCGAACACCATGGAGCCGAAGCGCCGGTCGGCCTCCAGGACGAGCAGGGCGGCGGCGAGGATCGGGAACGCGAGCAGCACCAGGATCGAGGTGAACAGGACGTTCCAGGTGAAGACGGGCATCCGGAACATCGTCATCCCGGGCGCCCGCATCCCGATGATGGTCGTCAGGAAGTTCACCGAGCCGAGGATCGTGCCGAACCCGGAGAGCGCGAGCCCCATGATCCACAGGTCGGCGCCGATCCCCGGGGACCGCTCCATGCTGTTGAGCGGCGCGTAGGCGAACCAGCCGAAGTTGGCGGGGCCGCCGGGCACCAGGAACGAGCCGAGCACCATCAGGCCGCCGAACAGGAACAGCCAGTACGAGAGCATGTTGAGCCGTGGGAAGGCCACGTCGGGCGCGCCGATCTGCAGCGGCATGATCTCGTTGGCGAAGCCCGCGAAGGTCGGCGTCGCGAAGAGCAGCAGCATGATCGTGCCGTGCATGGTGAACATCTGGTTGAACTCGTTGTTCGACATCAGCTGCAGCCCGGGGCGGGCGAGTTCGGCCCGCATCATCAGAGCCATCAGGCCGGCGGCGAGGAAGAACACGAAGGACGTGATCAGGTACAGGTGGCCGATCTTCTTGTGGTCGGTGGTGGTCAGCCAGTCCACCAGGACCCGGCCCGAAGTCTTGTGCCGGACCGGTGGTGCGGCCTCGGTCGCGGTATCAGTCCCCATCGCTCGCCCCTTCGCCGTCGCGCCGCTGGGCCTGCCTGAAGCACCCGCCATGATGCTCGCGTCACACCCGGATCCGACAGGGGGCGTACCGGCCCGCTGTGCTGGAACCATGAATTCCCTATACGGCGTCACATCCCGGCGAGCGTCCAGGATTCGGGAATTGCGCGGGGTGTGTAAAGGTGCCTCGTCCACTTTTCGGCCGTGCTATTACGGTCGTTTCTGGGCGCGGTCCGCGGCCTTGCGGTATATCCGGGAATCACATCGGAACAACTACGGAACCGCCCGTACGTGTGACGCGGTTAAGGCGAAACGCCGGTCGTGATGCTGTGACAAAAGCGTGACCGGGGAGGGACCGGTGACGCATGGTGTCCGGCTATGGCCTTCCCCGGCCGGGCCGCGCCGCCTAACGTGGCGGCCATGGCACCTATTCCGACCCCTCCCGCCGAACCCCAGGACACCTTGGACGCCTACGTCGGCCTCGCGGCCGACGGCGCGGAGCACCAAGCCCGCGAGCGCGGCTGGTCCACGGTCAGGTCGTTGCCGCCGGGCGCGATCATCACCATGGAGTACCTCGCGGGGCGGCTCAACTTCGAGGTCAAGGAAGGCGTCGTGATCCGCTGCTGGAAGGGCTGACCGCGCCCCCGGCGGTGTAGGACGGCGTACGGGCACGACATGGCGAAGGCCCCGGTTCCTGGACGGAACCGGGGCCTTCGCGCCGCGGGGGATGGGTTGTGCGTACCGACCCCCGCTGTCCCTGGGGCTGCCTCGGGCTAGCCGCCCGCGACCGGGCGGGGCGACGTGGCGGCGCGTGAGGGGCGCTCGGAGTGCGGCGGGCGGCGGCTGCCCGCCGGGGTCACCGGGCTGCGCTCGGAGCGCGGTGTGTGCGGTCCTGGCGCGAGGTAGGCCGGGGCGCGGGCGGGGCGCGAGGCGCCGACCGGCTCGCGGACCTGGGGCTCGTCGGCCGGTGCGGCGGCGGGCCGCGGCGACATGGCGGGGACCGGGGTGGCCGGGGCCGGGAAGCGGGCGCCGGTGCGGCGGTCGCGCCACAGGTCCCGCAGGCTGAAGATCCAGCCCTCGACCCGGGTGAGCAGCGGCTCGACCCAGGGCAGCGCCAGCAGGACGAGCAGACCCGCGGCCCAGCCGAGGAAGACGTCGCTCAGCCAGTGGGTGCCGAGGTACACGGTGGTCAGGCCGACGCTGAGGGAGACCACGGCGGAGAGCGCCGAGAGGTAGCGGCGGGTGCGCGGGGTGGAGGCCATGTAGGCCAGGATTCCCCAGGTCACCACGGCATTGGCGGTGTGACCCGAGGGGAATATATCGCCGCCGAGCCACATCTCGTTGGCGCCGATCGTGGTGGCGTAGTGCGGGCCGAGGCGGCCCATGCCGATCTTGGCGGCGCCGACCGTGATGTTCAGGAGCAGCAGGGCGGCGCCGAACGTCAGGAGCGGGCGGATGGTGTGCTGACGCCAGGAGCGCCAGCCCAGCCAGGCCGCGACCATCACGGCGGTCGGGCCGCGCTGGCCGAGGACCACCCAGTAGTCGAGGAAGGCGTGGATCTCGGGCCACTGCTGGTAGGGCCGGAAGAACATGACCTGCCAGTCGAACCGCACCAGCCACGAGGTGGCCAGCACAGCGACCACGATGGCGAGGTAGAAGGCGAAGGTCGCGCTGAAGAGCACGATCCTGTGCCTGCTCATCCTCGGTACATCGAGGCCGGCCGGTCGTTCCGGCTCACGGTCGAGACGGGCGAAGACCCGGTCCAGACGGGTGAGGTTTCGTTCGGTACGCACCCAATCGACGTTACAGCGAGTGAGTGCACCGCTAGGCCGAATCAGTGGCTTTGTGATGACGATGTGATGTGGCATTGATCTCAGACGGGGGTTTATTCCCGCCGATTCCCTATTCCGCGACAAGCCCCTTACTGAATTCGTTGATCATTAGTGCGGCCGTTATATGGCACTTATTAATTCGTTCACCGGGGCCTGGTGCGGAATTTCCCCCGCGCTCACCCGGGGCCCGGAAACGATCATGGCGGACCCGAGCCGTTCAGCCAGAACGCCCCGTACACCGCGCTCGCCGCCGCCACGCCCGCGAGCACCAGCGCCGACCTGGACGTACGCAGCCGGGCGAGGGCCACGGCGAGGGGCAGGAGCAGCGGGAAGGCGGGCAGCAGGAGGCGCGGCTTCGAGCCGAAATAGCCCGCCGCGCACAGGGCGAGCGCCACCACGATCCCGCTGTAGACCAGCAGCGGCAGCGGCTGCTTGCCCCGTACGCCGACGACGTACAGCCAGACCACCAGGGCGACCCCGACGATCAGGCCGACCCCCGCCAGGGCCGCGGGGAAGGCGGTGAACTTGTCGCCCACGAAGCGGGCGAAGGCATAGCCGAAGTCGAAGCCGTTGCCCCAGCCCGCCTGGACGTCGAGATAGCCGAGGAGACCGTCCCCGGTGCGCCGGCCGACCCACAGGACGTAGCCCGCGGCGCCCAGCGGGGCCAGGACCACTCCGAGGACCATGCGCCACCCGGCCCTGCGCTCCCGGTGGACGTGGACGGCCGCCGTCACCCAGAGCGCCGCGACGACCGCGGCGCCCACGGGCCGGGTCAGCCCCGCGCAGGAGGCGAGCGCGCCCGCCCACACCCAGCGGCCGGTCAGCACCGCGTACAGCGACCAGGCCGCGAGCGCGGTGAAGAGTGACTCGCTGTACGCCATCGACTGCACGATCCCCACCGGCAGGACCGCCCACAGCCCGGCCGCGCAGATCCCCGCCCGGCGCCCGTAGAGGTGATCGGCGATCGCGAAGATCCCCGCGGCGGCGCAGAGCGAGGCGAGCCAGCTCACCACCAGGCCCGCGTCGGCGTACGACAAGGGGCTGGCCGCCGAGACGAGACGCTCCAGCCAGGGCAGCAGTGGGAAGAACGCGAGGTTCGAGTGGACGCTGCCGTCCGGGAGTGTCACCTCCCAGCCGTAGCCGTGCTCGGCGACGCGGGTGTACCAGAGGGAGTCCCAGCGGGCGGTGAGCAGCGTGTGCGGGCTCTTGCCCGCCGCCGCGCTCCACACCGCGAGCACCGCGACCCCCAGGGCGCGCACCCCGGCGTAGACGAGGAGCGCGGGCGCCGCACGGCGCAGCGCGGCTCCCGCACGGGCGCCGTACGAGGGCGGCGGCAGGCGTTGATCAAGGTCGGTCACGGGCTCGATTATCGGCGCCGGCGGGAACCGGCCGCCCGCCCGGGTGCGTGGTCCCTGCGTGGGCGGCGTGGTGTACGCCACACCGTCTGCGCGCAACCATGAGAGGTCCGCCACGCGCCACAGCCGTGAACTCGCGTACTCTGACGGCTCACTCGCCTTTCGCCGCCGCCAGCTGGGAGATCACGTCCCGCGGGGCCGCCGATGCGAGGGATCACTGGGAGGTATCGCACATGTCGGGTTCAACCACGGCCACCGCGCCTTCCGGCCGTCGGGTACCCGGGTCGCAGGGTGGCGCCAACCGCTGGCTGGTGCTCGTCGTTCTCTGCGTGAGCCTGCTGCTCGTCGCCGTCGACGCCACCGTTCTGCACGTCGCGGTGCCCGCCGTCACCGAAGACCTGAAGCCCGGCGGCATCGAGCTGCTGTGGATCGTGGACGTCTATCCGCTGGTCTGCGCCTCGCTGCTCATCCTCTTCGGCACCCTCGGTGACCGGGTCGGCCGCAGACGCGTGCTGCTGCTCGGCTACGCCCTCTTCGGCGTGGCCTCGGCCGTGGCGGCGATGGCGGACAACGCCCAGGTCCTGATCGCGGCCCGTGCCCTGCTCGGCGTCGGCGGCGCGATGATCATGCCCGCGACCCTCTCGATCCTGCGCCAGGTCTTCCCCGACCGGCGTGAGCGCGCCGTCGCCATCGGTGTGTGGAGCGCGGTGGCCGGAATCGGCGCGGCGGGCGGGCCGCTGCTCGGCGGCTTCCTCCTCGAGCACTTCTGGTGGGGCTCGGTCTTCCTGATAAACATCCCGCTGATGCTGGTCAGCCTGCCCATCGGGCGCCTGCTGCTGCCCGAGTCCACGGGCGACCGCGACGGCCCGTGGGACGTGATCGGCGCGCTGATGGCCGCGGGCGGGCTCTTCGGCCTCGTCTTCGCCGTGAAGCGGGCCGGCGGCGGAGAGTCGCCGTTCGGCATGACGACGCTTCTCTCGTTCTTCATCGGCGGCGCCCTCCTGATCGGCTTCGTCCGCAGGCAGCGGCGGCGCAAGTTCCCGCTCATAGACCTCTCGATGTTCGCGCGGCCCGCGTTCAGCACCTCGCTGGGCTGCATCGTGCTCGCGATGCTGGCCCTGGTGGGCCTGGAGCTGGTCGCCGCGCAGTATCTGCAGCTGGTGCTCGGCCTCTCCCCGCTGGAGACCGGCATGCGGCTCGTGCCGCTCACCGTCGCCGCGATGGTCGCGGGCCTCGCCGGATCCAAGCTCCTGCACCGCTTCGGCCCGCGCGTGATGGTCGCCGCCGGGTTCACCCTGACCGCGGTGGCCGTGGTGGTGCTTACCGGGATGGGCGATCAGCTCAACGACCCGTTGATGATCACCAGCTTCGTGCTGCTCGGCCTCGGCCTGCAGACCACCCTCTTCGGCTCCTACGAGTCGATGCTCAGCGAGGCCCCCCAGTCGCAGGCGGGCGGCGCCGCCGCGATCGGCGAGACCTCGTACCAGCTGGGCGCGGGCATCGGCATCGCGCTGCTCGGCAGCGTCATGAACGCGGCCTACGCGCCGGGTCTCTCCTCCGTGCGGGGCGTTCCCGCCAAGGAGAGCGCCGCCGCGAGCCACTCCCTCGGTGAGGCGTACGAAGTCGCTTCGGGGCTCGGCGGCGGGGCGGGCGAGGCCCTGCGCAGCGCCGCGCGGGAGTCCTTCGTGCACGGGCTGCACGTGACCCTGCTGGTCAGCGCGGGACTGCTGCTGCTCGGCGCCCTGATGGCCCTGAAGCTGCCGCGGACCATGGAGTGCGGGACGCCCGCGTCGCTGCCCGAGCAGGGGATACCGGCGCCCCGGGACGCGACGGGGGTCCACGCGGAGTCCGTCCGCTGACGCGACCTCGGCCCGCCGGCCGGGGAAGTCCTCCACCCGCACGCACGAGCACCCGCACGCACTTGCACCCGCACGCACTTGTTCCGGCGCGACCCCGCGTCGTAACGTCAGCGCGAGCCGTAAGTAACTACCGCTGCTAGTTTTTGCGCCGCCGGAGGCCCGAGATGTCCGCACGCCGTACGCCCCTGCCGCCCTTCGACCCCACCGATCCCCTCGGCATCGACGACCTCCTGGAGCCGGAGGACCTCGCGATCCGGGAGACCGTCCGCAGCTGGGCGGCCGACCGCGTCCTGCCCCACATCGCCGACTGGTACGAGAAGGGCGAGCTGCCCGGCATCCGTGACCTGGCCCGTGAGCTCGGCTCGATCGGCGCGCTCGGCATGTCCCTGGAGGGCTACGGCTGCGCGGGCGCCAGCTCCGTCCAGTACGGGCTCGCCTGTCTGGAGCTGGAGGCCGCCGACTCCGGCATCCGCTCGCTCGTCTCCGTGCAGGGCTCCCTCGCCATGTACGCCATCCACCGCTTCGGCTCCGAGGAGCAGAAGCAGCAGTGGCTGCCCGGCATGGCCGCGGGCGAGATCATCGGCTGCTTCGGCCTGACCGAGCCCGACCACGGCTCCGACCCGGCGGGCATGCGTACCCACGCGAAGAAGGACGGCACCGACTGGGTGCTCACCGGACGCAAGATGTGGATCACCAACGGGTCGGTGGCCGGTGTCGCCGTCGTCTGGGCGCAGACGGACGAGGGGATCCGCGGCTTCGTCGTCCCCACGGACAGCCCCGGCTTCTCCGCGCCCGAGATCAAGCACAAGTGGTCGCTGCGCGCGAGCGTCACCAGTGAGCTGGTGATGGACGAGGTCCGGCTGCCCGCCGACGCCGTCCTTCCCGAGGTCACCGGGCTCAAGGGCCCCCTGAGCTGCCTCTCCCACGCGCGCTACGGCATCGTCTGGGGAGCCATGGGCGCCGCCCGCTCGTCCTTCGAGACGGCCGTCGAGTATTCCAAGACCCGCGAGCAGTTCGGCAGGCCGATCGGCGGCTTCCAGCTCACCCAGGCCAAGCTCGCCGACATGGCGGTCGAGCTGCACAAGGGCATCCTGCTCGCGCACCACCTGGGCCGGCGCCTCGACGCGGGCAGGCTCCGCCCCGAACAGGTCAGCTTCGGCAAGCTCAACAACGTACGAGAAGCGATCGAGATCTGCCGCACGTCCCGGACGATCCTGGGCGCGAACGGGATCTCGCTGGAGTACCCCGTGATGCGGCACGCGACGAACCTCGAATCGGTGCTCACCTACGAGGGCACCGTCGAGATGCATCAACTCGTGTTGGGCAAGGCGCTCACCGGTCTTGACGCCTTCCGGTGAGCGGCCTCGCCCGCTAGCTCTGGTTGAAGAAGCCGTCCGACGGACGGCTCGTGGCCTCCCCGTTGACGATCTGCGTGTTGGCGGGGGTGAGCAGGAAGACCCGTGTGGCCACGCGCTCGATGGAGCCGCGCAGACCGAAGGTCAGGCCCGCCGCGAAGTCCACGACGCGCTTGGCGTCGCCGGGCTCCATCGACGTGAGGTTGATGATGACCGGGACGCCGTCCCGGAAGAGCTCGCCGATGCCGCGCGCGTCCCGGAAGCTGTCCGGGGTCACGGTGCCGATCCGGCGACCCTCCTCCTCGGCCGCCTCGGCGACCACCCGCACGCGCGGGTCGGTCACCCAGGCATCGCCGGGGCCCTCGGCCCCGTCGTCGTCATAGCCGTCGTAGTAACGCTCGTCGTTGTTGTTGTCGTCGACGAGGCCAAGCCAGGCACTCGCCTTGCGTACCGATCCCATGGACGCCTCCTCTCACAGCGGGCTTTCTGCGTTCCGCATCCCCATGTTCGTCCATGATGCGGATAGTGCGCCAAGTGGATAGTCGCCGCGCGGGGTTTTCGTGACGGTACTGGTGCAGAGTCAACACGGTGTTTCACGTGGCTCCCCAAGGGTCGTGCTGTGTACGGCTGCTGACAGTGAGTGAAATATGATTCTTCACGGCGTATGGGTGACGGGCGGTGCGTCCGGGTGAACGGACCCCTCGATACGATGCCCGAGTTGATCGAAAACAGGCTCACGGGGGAGTCGCATGTTCGGAATCGTCAGGCCCTGCAGCCACCGTCTCGGCGAGGGGCTGAAGGCTCAGTGGATGGCTCATCTGTGCGGACTCTGTCTCGCGCTGCGCGGCGACCACGGGCAGTTCGCCCGCGTCGTGACCAACTACGACGGCCTGATCATCTCGGTTCTGACGGAGGCTCAGGCCGCGAGATCGACCGGCTGGCGACGCACCGCCGGGCCCTGTCCGCTGCGCGGAATGCGTACCGCTTCCGTCGCTCAGGGTGAGGGAGCGCGGCTCGCCGCCGCCGTTTCGCTGGTGCTCGCCTCGGCGAAGGTGCGCGACCACGTCGTCGACGGGGACGGCCTCTTGGCGCGCAGGCCGGTGGCCGCCGCCGCCCGGCGGGTGGCACGGAGCTGGGACCGGGCGGGCGCGCGCACCGGCGCCGACGTGGGCTTCGACACGGCGGTCCTGCTGGACGCCGTCGAACGGCAGGTCGGCATCGAGGGCTTGGCGGGCCCGGGAACCTCCCTGCTGGCGGTCACCGAGCCGACCGAGACCGCGACCGCCGCGGCCTTCGCGCACACCGCCGTCCTCGCGGGCAGGCCGGGCAACGCCGAGCCGCTCGCCGAGGCCGGGCGGCTCTTCGGCAGGCTCGCGCATCTCCTGGACGCCGTGGAGGACAAGGAAGCTGACGCCGCGTCGGGTGCGTGGAACCCCCTGACGGCCACGGGCACCGGACTCGCCGAGGCCCGGCGCCTGGCCGACGACGCGCTGCACGGCATCCGCCTCGCGCTGCGCGACACCGAATTCACCGACGGCAAGCTCGCCCACATGCTGCTCGCGCACGAGCTGGGGCGCTCGGTGGACCGCGCCTTCAAGGCCGACGCCTGCGGGCACGCCCATGGGGTGACGGACCATCAGGGCGGCACCTTCGGGCCGCCGCCGGACCAGGGCGGGCCGTACGGACCTCCCTCCAGCGGTCCGTACGGCCCGCAGTCCCCGTACGGAGGTGGCAATCCGTACGGAGGCGGGGTGCCCGGCGGTCCGGGCGGTCCTGGTGGCCCCGGGGGCGGGCCCGGGTTTGAGCCGCAGCCGCCGAAGCCGGGCAAGCGGGGGTTCCTGGCGGGGTGCGCGGTCGCCATCGGGCTCTGCTGCACCTGCAAGGTGTGCTGCGCCGATTCGTACGAGGGCGCCTGGTCCCGCAAGAAGCGCGAGGGCTGCTGCTCCAACTGCGACGACTGCGGCTGCTGCGGCATCTGCGAGTGCTGCCAGTGCTGTGACTGCGGGCTGTAGGAACTGCGGGGTACTGCTGTTCGTCTGCGGGCTCGTCGTGGCTGGTCGCGCAGTTCCCCGCGCCGCTTAGGGCGCGGTCAGTCCTTGATCTCCGGCGGGGAGATCCGGGACTCCTCGATCGCCGAGCCCCGGGTGCCCCACTTCTTCAGGATGCGGTCGTACGTGCCGTCCTCGATCAGCTGGTTCACCGCGGCGCGGAAGGCCGGCGCCAGCTTCGTGCCCTTCTTGAAGGCGAAGCCCACGTCGAGGCGGTGGTACTCGCCGAGGAACTTCAGCCCTTCCTGGTGGGCCACGGCATAGCGCAGGCCGTTGATCGTGGACATCACCACATCGCTGCGGCCCTGCTGGAGCGAACCCCAGATCGCGCCCTGCTCGGCGTACGTCTTCACGCTGTACGGCTTCTTGCCCGCGTCCTCGCACACGTGCTTGTTGTCCTCCAGGGTGACCTCGAAGGTGGTGCCCGCACCGGTCGCCACGTTCAGGCCGCACAGCTGACGGAAGTCGGTGACCTTCTTCAGCTTGCTGTCCGCACGGACCGCGAAGCCCTGGCCGTCGTTGATGTACGTGACGAAGTCGATGGTCTTGCGCCGCTCCTCCGTGACGCCGAAGTTGCCGGTGCCCAGGTCGTACTTCCCGCTGTCCAGGGCGGGCAGGATCGCCTCGAAGCTCGCGGCCTCGCGCTTCAGCTGAAGGCCGAGCGCCTTGGCGACGGCCTCCGCGAAGTCGGCGTCCTGGCCGACGATCGTCTTCCCGTCCTCCAGGTAGGTGTTGCCGGGTGGACTGCCGCCGACGGCGGTCGCGAGATTGAGGGTGCCCCGCTCGCGTACGTCCGCGGGCAGGAGCTTCGCCGCCGCCGCGTTCTTCTTGACCGAGGAGACCACGTCCCGCGTGGGGATCTTGTCGCTCTTGCCCGCGGGGGCCGCGCCGCCCGTGGTGTCGGCGGAGTCCGGGGAGCCGCAGGCGGTGAGCGTGAGGGTGGCGGCGGTGATCAGGGCGAAGGCCGCCTGGACGGGACGGGAATGCGAGGACTTGCTCATGGCGTGACGGTCTCCATCGGGCAGCAGGGCAGGGCGAAGCGGACGCAGGGCGCAGCGGACGCAGGGGGAAACGAGGGAGGGGTGCCGTCGCTCAGAGCGGTGCAGCGGCGGAGTACGCGTGTGAAGGCGGGGTCAACGGCGCGCGGGCGAGGCCGAAACGTGGCCCACGGGACGTGCACGGCGGGAGAGACCCCGGAAAGGAAGGGGCTCGGCGCGCAGGGGGTCGGCTCAGAGAGTCGTCGAACACGACGCCGACCACACTCGACCGAAGTCGATGTGGGAGCGCGTGACCAGCCACTGCTGCGAATGCATGGGGCAAGTGGAACAGGCATCCGTTTGCGCGTCAACTGTCCTGAGACCAACCGCTCATATCCTGGACGGCCTTGACAGCGGGCCGAAAGCGCCCCGTACTCTCAAGGCGGATCGTGCTGAGGGGCTCGGTCCGTGTGAAGGCATCACCCGTGTGTGATCTCCCGCCGAGCGCTTCGCCCTGCGATCGCCCCGTGCGCCGGAGACCTCCCGTATCCACGGAGCCTTCGCCATGTCTTCCGACACGCTCGCCAAAGCCGCACCGGCCCCTCCCCATGACCCGCCACCCGATGTCCCGCGCATCGTTCCGCAGCGCCGCGCCGGACAGTGGGTGGCCGCGGCGGCTGTCCTCGTGCTCCTCGCGCTCGCCGTCAACTCCGTCGTCCGCAACGAAGCGTTCCAGTGGGACGTGGTGGGCGACTACTTCACCTCCGCGTCCGTGCTGCGCGGCCTGTGGCTCACGCTCTGGCTGACCGCCGTCGTCATGGTGCTCGGCTTCGTGCTCGGCGCGATCCTCGCCATGGGGCGGCTCTCGTCCAACCCTGTGCTGCGCGGGGTCAGTTGGGGCTATGTCTGGCTCTTCAGGTCGATGCCGATCCTGGTGCAGCTGCTGTTCTGGTTCAACATCGGGGCGCTGTACCCGTACCTGTTCGGCGTGAAGACGGTGAACCTCCTGGGGCCGATCACCATCGCCGTCATCGGGCTCACCCTGCACGAGGCCGCGTACGCCGCCGAGGTGGTGCGCGGCGGGATCCTCTCCGTCGACCGCGGGCAGATCGAGGCCGCACAGGCGCTCGGGCTCAGCCGGTGGCGCAGATGGCGGCGGATCGTGTTGCCGCAGGCCATGCGCTCCATCGTGCCTCCGGCCGGGAACATGCTGATCGGCACGCTCAAGGGCACGTCGATCGTCAGCGTGATCGCGGTGCAGGACCTCCTCTACTCCGTGCAGCTCGTCTACCACCGCACCTACCAGGTGATCCCGCTGCTCCTGGTGGCCACCATCTGGTACGTCGTGATCACCTCGCTGCTCAGCGTCGGGCAGTACTACGTGGAGCGGCACTACGCGCGCGGTTCGGAGCGCACCCGATGAGCGTGACGGAGCGCCGGGCCGCCGGCGAGGATCTGGTCAAGGGCGACTTCGGCGCGCTGAAGGTCGTTCCCGTACGACACCCCTGGCGCTGGGCGGCCGTCGTCGCGACGGCGGTCCTGGTGGCCCAGTTCGTGCACGGACTTGCCACCAACTCCGGCTGGGAATGGGAGGTGTTCGCCGAGTTCTTCACCGCCGACGTGATCCTCAAGGCGGTCTGGGTCACCCTCCAGCTCACCTTCTACGGCACGGCTCTCGGCTTCGCGCTCGGCATCGTGATCGCTTTCATGCGGCTCTCGGCCAGCCCCTTCCTGAGGGCGGTGGCCTTCGCCTACATCTGGGCGTTCCGCTCGATCCCGCTCATCGTGCAGCTGCTCTTCTGGTTCAACCTCGCCTATCTGTACAAGGAGTTGCAGTTCGGGATCCCGTTCGGGCCCGGGTTCCTCACCTTCGACACGATGGGGCTCGTCGGCGCGATGAGCGCGGCGGTCCTCGGGCTCGCCCTGCACCAGGCCGCGTACGCCGCCGAGATCGTGCGCGCGGGCGTCCTGTCCGTCGACAGCGGCCAGTTGGAGGCCGCGGCGGCGCTCGGCATCCCCCGGCTGCGGCAGATCCGCCGCATCGTCCTGCCGCAGGCGATGCGCTCGATCCTGCCCAACGCGGCCAACGAGATCATCTCCCTCTTCAAGGGCACCTCGATCGTCTCCGTGATGGCGATCGGCGAGCTCTTCTACCAGGTGCAGGTCATCTACGGCCGCAACGGCCGCGTCGTGCCGCTCCTGATGGTCGCCACCGCCTGGTACGTCCTGCTCACCAGCGCCCTCTCCGTCCTCCAGCACTACGTCGAACGTCACTTCTCTAAGGGGGCATCGCGATGAGCGCGATGGTCGAACTCCGTTCCGTGCACAAGTCCTTCGGGACCCTGGAAGTCCTGCGGGGCCTCGATCTGCAGGTGCGCAAGGGCGAGGTCACCGTCATCCTGGGGCCCTCCGGATCCGGCAAGTCCACGCTGCTGCGCGCCATCAACCACCTGGAGAAGGTGGACAAGGGGTGGATCAGCGTCGACGGAGCGCTCGTCGGCTACCGGCGCTCCGGCGACAAGCTGTACGAGCTGCGCGAACGCGAGGTGCTCAAGCAGCGCACCCAGATCGGCTTCGTCTTCCAGAACTTCAACCTCTTCCCGCATCTGACCGTCCTGGAGAACATCGTCGAGGCGCCCGTCTCCGCGCTGAAGCGCCCGCGCAAGCAGGCGGTGGCGGATGCCGGGACCCTGCTCGACCGGGTCGGGCTCGCCGACAAGGCGGACGCGTACCCCAAGCAGCTCTCCGGCGGGCAGCAGCAGCGCGTGGCGATCGCCCGCGCGCTCGCCCTGGAGCCGAAGCTGCTGCTCTTCGACGAGCCGACGTCGGCCCTGGACCCCGAACTGGTCGGTGAAGTCCTCGACGTCATCAAGGACCTGGCGAGCCAGGGCACCACGATGATCGTCGTCACCCATGAGATCGGCTTCGCGCGTGAGGTCGCCGACACCGTCGTCTTCATGGACGAGGGACTCATCGTCGAGCAGGGCGCCCCCGGCGACGTACTGGACCGTCCACGGCACGACCGCACCCGCGCGTTTCTTTCCAAGGTTCTCTAGCCAAAGGTTCTCTAGGAGCTCCCGCATGTCTTCCCGACGCACCACCCTCTCCCTCTCCGTCGCCGCCCTGGCCCTCGCGCCCCTGCTCGGCGCCTGCGGCGGGGACAGCGACGCCGCGACCGGCGGCGGCGAGCCCGGCACCAAGAAGGTCGGCAACATCAACATCGGGCCCGACCAGAACCGCGTACGCGCAAAGAAGGTCGACGCGCTCGCGAAGCTCCTGCCCGCGAAGGTGCGCGAGCGCGGCACGCTGCGGCTCGGCGGCAGCGCGGACTCGGTCGCGCCGCTCGGTTTTTACGCCACCGACGACAAGACGCGGATCGGCTCCGAGGTCGACATCGCGAGCCTGGTCGCCGACACGCTCGGCCTGAAGCCGAAGTTCGAACAGGTCTCCTGGGAGAACCTCTTCGTCGGCCTGGACAGCGGAAAGTTCGACGGGGTCTTCTCGAACGTCACGGTGACGGAGGAGCGCAAGGAGAAGTACGACTTCGCGACCTACCGCCACGACAACATCGCCTTCGAGGCCCGCAAGGACGCGAAGTGGACGGCGAAGAAGCCCGCGGACGTGGCGGGCAAGTCGATCGCGGTCTCCTCCGGCACCAACCAGGAGAAGATCCTCGTCGACTGGAGCGAGCAGAACGAGAAGGCCGGGCGCAAGCCGGTCGACATCAAGTACTTCCAGAAGGACTCCGACTACTACCTGGCCCTCCAGTCGGGCCGCATCGACGCCTACCTCGGCCCGAACCCCTCGGCCGCCTACCACGTGGCGGCATCGGGGCAGACGAAGATCATCGGCACGATGTCGGGCGGCGGGCCGAGCATCCAGGGCGAGATCGCGGCCACCACGAAGAAGGACAGCGGGCTCGTCGAGGCGTACGCCGCCGCGCTCAACCACGTGATCGAGGACGGCAGTTACGCGAAGGTGCTCAAGCGCTGGGGCCTGAGCGACGAAGGCGTGAAGGAGTCGCAGATCAATCCCAAGGGTCTGCCCAAGCCGTAGGGATATACCGGTATGAAAAGGTTGATCACATGACGACGGACGCATCGACGGACGGAACGACGGACGCTTCCCACGACTGGAAGCACTGGCACGAGCAGCGGACACAGACGGTGGCGGCGCCCTACGGCCCGCTCGCCCTCACCGGCACGCACTGGCTCGCGGACTACCCGGACGGCTCACTTCCGGGCATCCCCGGGCGCTGGACCGAGGCGGGCGACGAGATCGCCCTGGCCGCCGGGGCCGGCGACGGGCTCACCCTCGACGGGCAGCTCCTCGACGGAGAGGCCCACCTGACCGCCGACCCGGGGCCGGTCGGCGCGGCCCGCGTCGGGCACGGCGACCGCCGCCTGGTCGTGCTGCGGCGCGAAGGGCTCTGGGCGGTGCGCGACTTCGACCCGGAGTCCGCCACGCGCCGGGCCTTCCAGGGCATCGAGGCCACCGAGTACGACGAGCGCTGGGTGGTGCCGGGGCTCTTCACTCCGTACGCCGCCGACAGCACCGACGCTCCTGGCAGCGGGGTGCGCACCGTCAAGGTCGGCAACGCGGACGGGGTGGAGCGGGGGCTCGGCCTCGGGGGCGAGCTGGCCTTCACCCTGGCCGGAAAGGACCACACGCTCCAGGTGTCGGTGGAGGGCGACGGCTCCCTCTGGGCGGTCTTCGCCGACGCGACCAGCGGGGTGTCCAGCTACCGGTTCCGGTTCCTGCGGCCCGCCGCGCCGGACGCCGAGGGGCGCACGGCCGTCGACTTCAACCGCGCGCTGCTTCCGCCGTGCGCCTTCGCCGACCACTTCATCTGCCCCTTCCCGCCCCCGGGCAACTCCCTTGACGTCGAGATCGCCGCGGGGGAGAGGAACCTCATCGGCCGCTGACCCGTCAGAGACAAGGCTCAGGAGCAGAGCCGCCCGAGCCCCGGCGGCGTACGACAGGTACGAAAGCCGCCGGGGCCGCTCTGCGTGTATCCGCCCGACGGCCGAAAGGCGCCCTTGTGCGCGATGTCCCCGGCCCGAATACTCCCGAGCAGCGCTTGTCAGGAGCACGGCGTAACCGGAATCCGGCTTGCCTTTTTTCTGCTCATTGGCTGCGCCTCACGGGCCCCAACCCACCGGGCCCACTGACTTCCCCCCGGGAGGAACAACAAGTGAGGAACAAGCGCACCACCCCCCGCAGCGGCATAGCGAGACGTACTCGTCTGCTCGCCGTGGCCACCGGACTTGTGGCCGCCGGCGCGCTCGCCGTCCCCGCTGCGAACGCCAATGACGTCACCACCTTCAGCTCGGCGCAGCTCACCAAGGCGAGCGACGCGGTGCTCGACGCGGATGTCGCAGGCACCGCGTGGAGTGTCGACAAGGCGACGAACCGTCTGGTCGTCACCGCCGACAGCACCGTCTCCCAGGCCGAGATCGCCAAGATCAAGGAGGCGGCGGGCAGCACCGCGGGCGCCCTCAAGGTCGAGCGCACTCCCGGCAAGTTCAGCAAGCTGATCTCCGGCGGCGACGCGATCTACGCGTCCAGCTGGCGATGCTCGCTCGGCTTCAACGTCCGCAGCGGCAGCACCTACTACTTCCTCACCGCCGGTCACTGCACCGACGGTGCGGGCACCTGGTGGTCCAACTCCGGGCACACCACGACGCTCGGGTCCACGACGGGATCCAGCTTCCCGACCAACGACTACGGCATCGTCAAGTACTCGAACTCGTCGATCACCAAGTCGGGCACCGTCGGCAGCCAGGACATCACCAGCGCGGGCAACGCCACCCTGAACCAGAACGTCACCCGGCGCGGCTCCACCACCGGCACCCACAGCGGCAAGGTCACCGGCCTGAACGCGACCGTGAACTACGGCGGCGGTGACATCGTCTACGGCATGATCAAGACCACGGTCTGCGCCGAACCCGGCGACAGCGGCGGTCCGCTCTACGCGGGGACGAAGGCGCTCGGCCTGACCTCGGGCGGCAGCGGCAACTGCTCCTCGGGCGGCACGACCTTCTTCCAGCCGGTCACCGAGGCGCTCAGCGCGTACGGCGTGAGCGTCTACTGATCCACGTACGGACCGGTCTGCAGCCAGCAGCACATGAGCCCCCGCCCGGAGTCCGGGCGGGGGCTCACCCCTGTCTCCCGTCTCCCTTTGTGCGCCGCGCGGCGCTACCTTCGAAGTGCACGCCCAACACGCCCAATTCGGACCCTGGGGGCCGGCATGGTCGAGGAGCTGGTGGCGGCGGGAGTGGCCGTCGGATGTGCCGGAGCGGTCTATGCGATGGCCGCGGCGCGTGTGGTCAAACAGTACGAACGGGGCGTGGTGCTCCGGCTCGGGCGGCTGCAGCGTTCCGTGCGCGGACCCGGACTGACGATGATCGTGCCGTTCGTGGACCGGCTCCGCAAAGTGAACATGCAGATCGTGACGATGCCGGTCCCGGCGCAGGACGGCATCACCCGGGACAACGTCACGGTGCGCGTGGACGCGGTCATCTACTTCAAGGTGATCGATGCCACCGAGGCCGTCATCCAGGTGGAGGACTACCGTTTCGCGGTCTCGCAGATGGCGCAGACGTCGCTGCGTTCGATCATCGGCAAGAGCGATCTCGACGATCTGCTCTCCAACCGGGAAAAACTCAACCAGGGCCTGGAGTTGATGATCGACTCTCCGGCCGTCGGGTGGGGCGTGCAGATCGACCGGGTCGAGATCAAGGACGTGTCGCTTCCGGAGACGATGAAACGCTCCATGGCCCGGCAGGCCGAGGCGGACCGTGAGCGGCGGGCCCGCGTCATCAACGCGGACGCCGAACTCCAGGCGTCCAAGAAGCTGGCCGAGGCCGCGCACGAGATGTCGGAGGAGCCCGCCGCCCTCCAACTGCGGCTGCTGCAGACGGTGGTGGCGGTCGCCGCCGAGAAGAACTCGACGCTCGTGCTGCCCTTCCCCGTGGAGCTGCTCCGCTTCCTGGAGCGGTCCACGCAGGCGCAGCAGCCGCCCGCCGCGGCGTCCGAGCCGTCCGTCACGGCGCCCGCCGCGGCGTCCGAGCCGCCCGCTGTCGCGCTGCCGAATGCCGGTACGACGGATTCCGACAGGTCGGAATCCGGAGTGCCGGACGCGCCGGGAGCGGCGAAATCCGGACAGGACTAGTCCTCACCCGCTGCCGATCACCCGCTCGCACGCGGTGTTTGCAGCGGGAACCGACGTGGCGAGACCGGCTCCGGTGAAGACACAGGGGGCGCACAGTGTTGGTCGCGTGCGCGTCCTGAAGTAGACCTTGTGTGCTACCGGACGGTATCGGGATAGTGGGCCGCACCATTTGGCATGGACGCGGCTTTCCCAGCGTGAGCGACTCCGTGCCGGTACGCCTTCCGGTCCCCAGGTCCCCACACCGAACGGGCCGACCCCCCACAGGAGGACGTGACTTGAAGCACCGACGCATATCCAAGCGACGTGCAGCCGTGGCAGGTGCGGGCATCACCGCACTGATCGCCGCCGGAATCACCTTCCAGACTGCGAACGCGAGTGAGAGTGCCCCGACCCCCACGCCGGACACCCTCTCGGTCGCGAAGGCCGGAAAGCTCGCCTCGTCCCTCGGCAAGGACCTCGGCCTGGACGCGGCCGGAACGTACTACGACGCCAAGGCCAAGAACCTCGTCGTGAACGTCCTCGACCAGAGCGCGGCCGACGCCGTCGAGTCGGCGGGCGCCAAGGCGAGAATCGTCGAGAACTCCCTCGCCGAGCTGAAGAGCGCGCGGACGACGCTCAGCGACAAGGCATCCATCCCCGGCACCTCGTGGGCGGTCGACCCGGCCACCAACAAGGTCGTCGTCACGGCGGACCGCACGGTCAAGGGCGCCGCGATGGACAAGCTCGGCTCGGTCGTGAAGGGGCTCGGCGCCAAGGCCGAACTCCAGCACAGCAAGGGGGAGTTCAAGCCCCTGATCGCGGGTGGCGACGCCATCTGGGGTGACGGCAGCCGCTGTTCGCTCGGCTTCAACGTGGTCAAGGACGGCGCTCCGCACTTCATCACGGCCGGGCACTGCACCGAGGCCGTCAAGAGCTGGTCCGAGAAGCAGGGCGGCCCGGTGATCGGTGAGAACGCCGACTCCAGCTTCCCCGAGAACGACTACGGCCTGGTCAAGTACACCGGCGACACCCCGCACCCCAGCGAGGTGGACCTCTACAACGGCTCGACCCAGGCCATCGCCAAGGCGGGCGACGCGACCGTCGGCCAGAAGGTGCAGCGCAGTGGCTCGACCACGCAGGTGCACGACGGCACGGTCACGGGTCTCGACGCCACCGTGAACTACGGCAACGGCGACGTCGTCAACGGACTCATCCAGACCGACGTCTGCGCCGAGCCCGGCGACAGCGGCGGCGCGCTCTTCGCGGGCGACACCGCGCTCGGGCTGACCTCGGGCGGCAGCGGTGACTGCAGCGCCGGCGGGGAGACGTTCTTCCAGCCGGTTCCCGAGGTGCTCAGCGCCGTCGGCGCGGAGATCGGCTGAGGGTGCGCCCCGCACAGGGGTAGGCAAGATCTGGGGCCGGTCCACCAAGGGTGGGTCGGCCCTTCTTCCGGACTTCTTGTGAAAACTTTCACAAAGGGACCTTCGGCCTGCCCTCACAGGCCCTTTTCGGCTCCTCGGGCACCCCGTACGGGTGTGCAATTGAGGCATAAGCGAAAAGGTCTCAGCTGAAGGAGCCCTGCCATGGAGGCCAAGGAGATGGTGGACGGACTGGTCGAGAGGGCGCTGACCGCGCTCGGCCGGTTCACGTCGTACGACCAGGAGCAGGTCGACCACATCGTCAAGAAGGCCTCCCTGGCCGCACTGGCCCGGCACGGGGACCTGGCGAAGCTGGCCGTCGAGGAGACCGGCCGCGGGCTCTTCGAGGACAAGGCGGTCAAGAACCTCTTCGCCTGCGAGCACGTCGTCAACTCGATGCGCGGCCTGAAGACCGCGGGCGTCATCTCCCGCGACGAACTGAACGGCATCACCGAGATCGCCGAACCGGTCGGCGTCGTCTGCGCCATGACCCCGGTGACCAACCCGACGTCGACGACCCTCTTCAAGGCCCTCATCGCCCTCAAGACCCGCAACCCGATCGTCTTCGCCTTCCACCCCAGCGCCCAGCGCTGCTCCGCCGAGGCCGCCCGCATCGTGCGCGACGCCGCGGTCGAGGCGGGCGCCCCGGCGGACTGCGTGCAGTGGATCGAGGAGCCCTCGATGGAGGCGACCGGGCTGCTCATGCACCACGCGGGCGTCTCCACCATCCTCGCCACCGGCGGCAACGCCATGGTCAAGTCCGCCTACTCCTGCGGCAAGCCCGCGCTCGGCGTCGGCGCCGGCAACGTACCCGCGTACGTCACGCGCAGCGGCAAGCTGCGGCGCGCCGTGCACGACATCGTGCTCTCCAAGGCCTTCGACCACGGCATGATCTGCGCCTCCGAGCAGGCCGTGATCCTCGACGAGGAGATCTACGACGAGGGGATCGCGGAGTTCGAACGGCTCGGCGCGTACGTCGTCACGGCGGCCGAGAAGACCAAGCTGGAGGAGTTCGTCTTCGGGACGACGGCCTTCGGCGCCGACTGCTCGGGCGCGAAACTGAACGCGTCCGTCGTCGGCAGGTCCCCGCGGTGGATCGCCGAGCAGGCCGGGTTCGAGGTCCCCGAAGGCACGTCGGTGATCGTCGCCGAGTGCGCGGAGGTCGGCGAGGGCGAGCCGCTCACCCGCGAGAAGCTCTCCCCGGTCCTGGCCGCCCTGAAGGCCGACTCCACCGAGCAGGGCCTCGAACTGGCCGCCCAGATGGTCGAGTTCAACGGCCTGGGGCACAGCGCCGCCATCCACACCGAGGACGAGGAGCTCGCCGAGGAGTTCGGCAGGCGCGTCAAGGCGGTCCGTGTCATCGTCAACGCCCCCTCGACCTTCGGCGGCATCGGCGACGTCTACAACGCCTTCCTGCCCTCGCTCACCCTCGGCTGCGGCTCCTACGGGCACAACTCGGTGTCCAACAACGTCTCCGCGGTCAACCTGATCAACGTCAAGCGGATCGGACGGCGCAACAACAACATGCAGTGGTTCAAGGTCCCGCCGAAGATCTACTTCGAGCGCAACTCCCTGCGCTACCTGGGCGAGATGGACGGCATCAGGCGCGTCTCGATCGTGACGGACAAGACGATGTCGGCGCTCGGGTTCGTCCAGAGGGTGACCGACATCCTCGCGGCACGCCCCGAAGCCGTCACCGTCCAGGTCATCGACGACGTCGAGCCCAACCCGGAGCTGGCGACCGTGCGGGCCGGTGCGGCGCGCATGCGGGAGTTCGGCCCTGACACGATCATCGGGCTCGGCGGTGGCTCACCGATGGACGCGGCCAAGATCATGTGGCTGATGTACGAGCACCCGGAGATCGAGTTCGCGGACACGAAGGAGAAGTTCTTCGACATCCGCAAGCGGGCCTTCAAGTTCCCGGGCCTGGGCGAGAAGGCGCAGATGGTGGCCGTCCCGACCACCTCGGGGACCGGCTCCGAGGTCACCCCCTTCGCGGTCATCTCCGACCCTCAGGCCGCGCAGAAGTACCCCCTCGCCGACTACGCGCTCACCCCGAACGTCGCGATCGTCGACCCGTCCCTGCCGATGAAGCTGCCCGCGACGGTCACCGCGGACTCCGGATTCGACGCGCTGACCCACGCCACCGAGGCGTACGTGTCGGTGTACGCGAACGACTACACCGACGGGCTCTGCCTCCAGGCGATCAAGCTCATCTTCGAGAACCTGGAGCGGTGCGTCGTGAACGGGGCCGGGGACCCCGAGGCGCGCGAGAAGATGCACAACGCGTCGACCGTGGCGGGCATGGCCTTCGCCAACGCCTTCCTGGGCCTGGTGCACGCGATGGCGCACACCCTGGGCAACACCTTCCACGTCTCGCACGGCCGCACCAACGCGCTGCTCCTGCCGCACGTGATCCGGCACAACGGCACCGTCTCCGGCAAGGCGACCCCGTGGCCGAAGGCCGAGGTCTACCGGGCGCCGGAGCGGTTCCAGGAGATCGCCCGGATGCTGGGGCTTCCGGCGGACTCCCCTGAGCAGGGGGTGGAGTCCTACGCCGCCGCGGTCGAGGAGCTGCGTGCGAAGTGCGGGATCCCCGCGTCCTTCGCCGAGGAGGGTGTCGATGAAGCGGCCTTCATCGAAGCGCTGCCGGAGCAGGCGATGAACGCGTACGCCGATCAGTGCGCGCCTGCCAACCCGCGGATGCCGATGCTCTCCGAGATGGAGGGGTTGATGCGGCGGGCGTACTACGGCAACGGGGCGGGTGCCTGATTCCGGTCGCCGTCCGCGGGCCGTGTGTGGCTGGTCGCGCCCACGCGGCGGAGCCGCATATGTCACAGCCCCGCGCCCCTGATGAGGCGCCCCTTGCGGGGCGCCTCAGCGTTTGGGCCAGTACCAGAGGGGCTCGTCCAGCATGCTCTCCCGGCCCGCCACCGTCGTCTGACCCGACTCCTTGAGCAGCTCTATGGAGTTCACGTCGACGCGGTGGCGGGCCGCCCCCTTGGCCACCGCTTCGGCCAGTGGCTGGGCGTGGGTCACCAGGACGACCTGGGTCTCCTTCGTCGCCGTGAGGATCAGGTCCGCGAGGGGGCGCAGGAGGTCCGGGTGCAGGCTCGTCTCCGGTTCGTTCAGGACCAGGAGCGAGGGCGGCCGGGGAGTGAGCAGGGCGGCGGCCCACAGGAGATAGCGCAGGGTGCCGTCGGACAGCTCGGCCGCTCCGAGGGGGCGGGTCAGCCCGTGCTGACGCAGCTGGAGTTCGAAGCGACCGCCGTGCTCGGCGATCTCCACCCTGCTGCCGGGGAAGGCGTCGTCCACCGCGGCGTCGAGCGCCGCCGGGTCGCCGATCTCGCGGATGGTCTGCAGGGCCGCAGCCAGGTCGGCGCCGTCATGGCCGAGCACCGGGGTGCGGGTGCCGATCCGCGCGGCGCGCGCGGGGGCCTCGGCGTCGGTGCGCACATGGTCGTAGAACCGCCAGGAGCGGATCAGCTCGCGCAGCCTGAGCAGGTCGGGGGCCAGCTGCGGGTCGGCGAGCTCGCTCAGCATGCTGTCGTAGGGCCGGATGCCCTGGGTGCGGTGCCAGCCGCCGTCGGCCGTCCGCGTGCGCACGGCGGGCCCCGCGCGGTCGCAGAGCAGCGCGGCGGGGCGCAGCACGGGGCCCGCCCAGGTGGACTCGCGCTTGATCTCGGGATCGAGGTTGAAGAGGGAGGGTGCCGCGCCCGTGCCCGAGGTGGGGATGGGGTATCCGAAGTCCACCGCGTACCCGAACTCGTCGCCCGCGAAGCCGAGGCGCAGGCCGGTGGCCTCCGCCTTCGCGGGGCCCGCCCACAGTGCGGAGGGCAGCCCGCCCTCGCGGGCCAGCGCGGCCACCGACCCGCCCCGCGCGGAGTCGGCCAGCAGCCGCAGCGCGCGGTACAGGCTGGACTTGCCGGTGCCGTTCGCGCCCGTCACGACGTTCAGCCGGTCCAGGGGGACGATCAGTTTGCGCAGGGAGCGGTAGTTCTCGACCGCCAGGGTGGTGATCATCGCTCCAGCTTCGCACCCGGGTCTGACAACGGCCCCGAAAAGCGGTTCCTCACCGGCGGTGGGCGCCGGTGTCCTCCTCCATGGCGGGCCGTTGGCCGGGCTGGCGGTCCCCGCGCAGGGCGGACATGACCAGGGTGACGGCGGTGCCCACGACCGCCCAGGCGGCGAGCACCAGCATCGGTCCGGTGATCGCGTTGCCCTTGAAGTACGCGATCGAGCGCGCCACCCAGGTGCCCGCGCCCGGCGGCAGCCAGGGGCCGATCTCCTTCCAGAACGGCGGCAGCATCGGCAGCGGGAAGGCGCCGCCCGCGCTCGGGTTGCCGGCGATCACGACGAGCAGGACGGCGAGGCCGATGCCCACGATGCCGGTCAGCGACTGCAGGGCGAGCGTGATCATGCCGACCCCGAAGACGACGAGCGAGCCGAGGCCCCACAGGCCCATGATGCTGCCGGGCAGGGCGCCGAGGATCGGCCCGATGATGATCGCGCCGCCCAGGCCGCCCGCGATCGAGTAGAGCGCCATGACGCCGGTCCTGATCAGCGCGCGGCGGCCGTTGGTGGCCCGGGAGCCCGCGCTGATCGCCAGGATCGAGGCGCAGAGGTAGCCGCCGACGCACCAGCCGACGACCAGGTAGAAGGACGAGAGCCCGTCGAAGTCCTTGGTGGACGCCGGGGCCACGTCCACGGTCTTGACCGTCCGCTTCTCGGCCCCGTCGACCTCGGTGGCGATCTTCTCCAGGGCGGTGGCGAGGACGGTGCCGCCGCCCGAGCCCACCAGGAGGGTGTCGGTGGTGCCCCGGGGGTCGACGATCAGGGCGCCGTCGATGTCGCGGTTGATGATCTGGTGCCGGGCCGCGGCCTCGTCCTTGACCACGCGCGGGTCGAGCGGGTCACCGGGGAGTTTCCCGAGCTTGTCCGACGTCTCCTTGGCCGCAGGGCCGGGAGCGACGACTCCGAAGGGCACGTCCTTGGGCTTCGGGTCGTGCAGGGCCCCTACGTAGGAGGCGATGAACAGCAGCTGCAGGGCCAGTACACCGATGACCAGCAGGGCTGCTCGCGGGGTGACGGCGCTCTTCAACTCATCGGTGAAACTCATGCCCCCACGCTCCGGGGCCCCCGGCGTTCCCGCAGGTGGGCGGGGCCGAATGGGCGACGCGGGGGATGGTTCGACGCGCGTGTCGTACATGCGTTCGAAACTTGGTCTATGGTGGAGGCGGGGGATGTGAGGTCGGATCGGTTCAGGGTTTCAGGAGGTGCGTGTGCCAGGGTTCACGCATCTGCACACCGTCTCCGGGTTCTCCCCGCGGTACGGGGCCTCGCACCCGGAGCGGCTCGCCGAGCGCGCCGCCGAGCGGGGCATGGACGCCCTCGCGCTCACCGACCGGGACACCCTCGCGGGGACCGTCCGGTTCGCCAAGGCCTGCGCGAAGGCGGGGGTGCGGCCGCTGTTCGGGACCGAGCTCGCGGTGGGGGAGCCCGCATCGGCGCCCGGTGCGCGGCGGCGGACTCCGGTGCGCGGAGGTGCCTTCATCGACGAGTCGACCCCGCGCGTCACCTTCCTTGCCCGCGACGGCGCCACGGGCTGGGCCGCGCTGTGCCGTCTGATCACCGCCGCGCACCGCGGCGGCGATGGCCGGCCCGTACTTCCGTGGGAGGAGAACCACGGCGACGGCATGACCGTGCTGCTCGGCCCCGCGTCCGACGTGGGGCGCGCGCTCGCCGCCGGGCGCCCCGACCGGGCCGCCCGCCTCCTGGCCCCCTGGCGCGAGCGCTACGGGGACGCGCTGCGCCTGGAGTCCGTGTGGCACGGCCGCGAAGGCACCGGGCCCGGTTCGCTCCGCCTCGCGGCCCGCACCGTCGGCTTCGCCGCCGAGCAGGGTGTCCGCCCCGTCCTGAGCAACGCCGTCCGTTACGCCGACGCGGGGCTCGGCCCGGTCGCCGACGTGCTCGACGCCGCGCGCCGCCTCGTCCCCGTCGACCCGAGCAAGGAACTCGACAGCGGGGAAAGGTGGTTGAAGGGCGCCGACGCCATGCTGGGCAACGCCGAACGGATCGTGGAGGCGGCCGGCTTCCGGCGCGACACCGCCCACCGCCTCGTCGAGCAGACCCAGGCGGTCGCCGCCGAGTGCCTCGTCGACCCCGAGGACGACATCGGCATCGGTTCCGTGCGCTTCCCCGAGCCGCACCTCGTCGGCGCGGGGCGCCGCACCGCCCAGCGCGTGCTCGCCTCGCGGGCGGCGGCGGGGATGGTCCTTCGTGGATACGACAGGCGCCGCACGCATCACGCGTACTGGGAGCGGATGCACCACGAGCTGGACATCATCGCCTACCACGGCTTCGCCTCCTACTTCCTCACCGTGGCCCAAGTGGTCGACGACGTACGCGACTTGGGGATCCGGGTCGCGGCGCGCGGCTCCGGCGCCGGATCCCTGGTCAACCACCTCATCGGCATCGCGCACGCCGACCCCGTCGAGCACGGGCTGCTCATGGAGCGGTTCCTGTCCACGCGGCGGGCCGTCCTGCCGGACATCGACATCGACGTGGAGTCGGCCCGCCGCCTCGAGGTCTACCGCGCGATCATCGGCCGCTTCGGCACCGAACGGGTCGCGACCGTCGCCATGCCCGAGACCTACCGGGTCCGCCACGCCATCCGTGACGTGGGCGCCGCCCTCTCCATGGACCCGGCCGAGATCGACAGGATCGCCAAGGCCTTCCCGCACATCCGCGCGCGGGACGCGCGCTCGGCCATGGAGGAGCTGCCCGAACTGCGCGAGGTGGCGGGGGACAAGGAGAAACACGGCCGACTGTGGGAGCTGGTCGAGGCCCTGGACGCGCTGCCGCGCGGGATCGCCATGCACCCGTGCGGGGTGCTGCTCTCCGACGCCTCGCTGCTCGCGCGTACACCCGTCATGCCCACCAGCGGCGAGGGCTTTCCCATGTCCCAGTTCGACAAGGAGGACGTGGAGGACCTCGGGCTGCTCAAGCTCGACGTGCTCGGGGTGCGGATGCAGTCGGCGATGGCGCACGCGGTGGAGGAGGTCGAGCGGGCCACGGGCGAGCGGGTGGACGTGGACGCCGTGCCGCCGGGGGACCCCGCGACGTATCAACTCATCAAGTCCACAGAGACGTTGGGCTGCTTCCAGATCGAATCGCCGGGCCAGCGGGACCTGGTGGGCCGCCTGCAGCCCGCGACCTTCCACGACCTGGTCGTCGACATCTCGCTCTTCCGGCCGGGGCCGGTCGCCGCCGACATGGTGCGGCCCTTCATCGAGGCCCGGCACGGCCGCGCGCCCATCCGCTACCCGCACCCGGATCTGGCGGGCCCGCTCAAGGAGACGTACGGCGTCGTCGTCTTCCACGAGCAGATCATCGACATCGTGGACATCATGACCGGCTGCGGTCGCGACGAGGCGGACCGGGTGCGCCGGGGGCTCTCCGACCTCGAGTCGCAGGGGCGGATCCGGTTCTGGTTCGCGCAGCAGGCGGCGGCGAAGGGGTACGACGCCGAGACCATCGGCCGGACCTGGGAGATCATCGAGGCCTTCGGTTCGTACGGCTTCTGCAAGGCGCACGCGGTGGCCTTCGCCGTGCCCACCTACCAGT
Source organism: Streptomyces sp. NPDC057302 (assembly GCF_042667685.1). Taxonomy (NCBI): domain Bacteria; kingdom Bacillati; phylum Actinomycetota; class Actinomycetes; order Kitasatosporales; family Streptomycetaceae; genus Streptomyces; species Streptomyces sp. NPDC057302. Next base: position 40,536 of record NZ_JBHUZJ010000015.1, read on the forward strand.
CGGCCTGGCTGAAGACCCATCACCCGGCCGCCTTCTACGCGGGGTTGCTCACGCACGACCCCGGCATGTACCCGAAGCGGCTGCTGCTCGCGGACGCACGGCGGCGGGGGGTGCCGATCCTGCCGCTGGACGTGAACCGGTCCGCGGTCGCTCACCGTATCGAACTGGTGTCTGATAAAGCTGATAAAGTCGGGCCCCGAAAGGTGTGGGGCCTGCGCCTCGCGCTCTCCGATGTCCACGGCATCAGCGAGGCCGAGGCCGCGCGGATCGCGGACGGGCAGCCGTACGCCTCGCTCCTGGACTTCTGGGAGCGGGCCAGGCCCGGAAAGCCGGTCGCGCAGCGCCTCGCGCAGGTCGGCGCGCTCGACGCGTTCGGCGCCAACCGCCGCGACCTGCAACTGCACCTGACGGAGCTGCGACGGGGCTCGCGGGGCTCGCGGGGCTCGTCCGGGGCCCAACTCCCCTTGTCCGGCGGGCGGAAGACGGCGACCGCCGGGCTGCCCGACCTGGACGACGCGGAACGGCTCAGCGCCGAACTCGGCGTCCTGGGCATGGACTCCTCGCGCCATCTCATGGGCGACCACGCGGAGTTCCTGCGGGAGCTCGGCGTGCTGACGGCCCGACGCCTGCGGGAGGCCGAACACGGGGCGACCGTCCTGGTCGCGGGCGCCAAGGCGGCCACCCAGACCCCGCCGATCCGCTCCGGCAAGCGGGTCATCTTCACCACCCTGGACGACGGCACCGGCCTGGTCGACCTGGCCTTCTTCGACGACGCCCACGAACGGTGCGCGCACACCGTCTTCCACTCCTGGCTGCTCCTGGTCCGCGGAGTGGTGCAGCGGCGCGGCCCGCGCAGCCTCAGCGTGGTCGGCGCCGCGGCATGGAACCTGGCGGAACTGGTGGAGCTGCGGCAGGAGGGCGGGCTCGACGCGGTGGGCGCGCGGCTCGCCGAGCCGGGACCGGAAGGAGAGCCCGGCGGATCCCCGGCGGACGACGGCTCCTCACCCCCGGCCGACGGCGGCCGTCGCATCCGGATGTCCACGGGGTACGAGATGCACCCCTGGGCCGACCTCCAGCCGCCCGGCGAACGGGCGGCGACAGGACGGAAGTTGTGGCACCAGAGCCCGGGGAGCGCGGGATGAGCACCCTCTGCGTACGGTTCCTGCTGCCGCCCATGTACGAGGCCGCCATGCCCCGACTGCTCCTACTGCTCGGCGAGTTCAGCCCTGTCGTCGAGGCGCTGCCGCCCGACGCCGCGCTCGTCGACGTACGGGGAGCGATGCGCTACTTCGGCCGCGACGCCGTCGAACTCGCCTCGGTGATACGGGTACGGGCGCTCGCCCACCACGGCGTGGACTGCGTGATCGGCGCCGGGCCCGGACCGATGCTCGCGCGGATGGCCGCGCGGGGAGCCGCGCCGGGCGTGACCCGCGTCGTGGGCGCGGAACCCGACGCCGTCGCGGAGTTCCTCGGACCGAAGCCGGTCGGTGAACTGCCGGGGGTCGGCCGCGCCACCGCCCGCACCCTCTGCTCGTACGGAATCGACTCCGTCGGCAAGGTGGCCGCCGCGCCGCTGTCCACGCTGCAGCGCCTCGTCGGCGCTCGCGCGGGACGCGAGCTGCACGAGAAGGCGCACGGCATCGACCGCGCCCCCGTCGTGCCGAACGCCGCCGCCCGCTCCCTCGCCTCCGAACGGCCCTTCCCACGCGACGAGTTGGACCCCACGCGCCACCGCAGGGCGCTGCTCTCGCTCACCGAGGAACTCGGCGCCCGGATGCGCGACGAGGAGCAGGTGTGCCGCTCCCTGACCCTCACCGTGCGGTACGCGGACCGTTCCACGACGACCCGCACCCGTACGCTGCCCGAGCCGACCGCGCACTCCTGCGCGCTGACCGGATCCGCCTACCGCATGTACGAGGCGCTCGGCCTCCAGCGGGCCAGGGTGCGCGGCATCTCGCTGCGCGCCGAAGGCCTCGCACCCGCCGAACACGCCGCCCACCAGCTGATGTTCGACCCGGTGGACGACAAGGCCCGCCGGATCGAGGCGGTGGCCGACCGGGCGCGGGCGAAGTTCGGCCCCGGCGCGATCGTGCCGGGGACGCTGGCGGCCTAGCCGCGTCGCGGCGGCCCCATCCGGCGACAGCTGAGGTAGCCCCTGGGCGTACGACCGCGGGCCAATACCCCCGCGAGCGACGGCCGCCTACGATCGGCGCATGGACATCAAGCCAGGTCAGCCGCTGCCCGGGGAGGGCCACAACCGGCTTGCGCCCAGGCGTCCGTGGCCGTCCGGAGGTCTGTGGCCGCCCGTGCGCGCGGGCCTGGCCTGGAGCGGCGCCGTCGTCTACCCCTTCGTCACCTACGTGACCTTCGACTACGGGCAGCACGGCTTCGACATCCTGATGGTCCTCGCGTCGATCACGCTGACGGTCGTGGTCGCCTCGCTCCTCAGGCGCAGGCCGCTGCCCGCGCTCACCTTCCTTCTGCTCGGCGCGGTGGCGGCGACGATGGAGATGCGCAAGGCGGAGGTCAGCTACCTGCAGACGCTGGCCGGGGTCTGCGCCGTCGGCTATCTCGCGGCCACCCGCCCGCGCCGCACCTCGGTCATCGCCGCCCTCATGGCGTTCACGACGCAGGCCGTCGCCCTCTTCTCCTTCCCGGCCGACGGCGACTGCGGGCCCGCCCCCTACCCGCCGGACGGCTGCCGGCCCTCCGGCTGGGCGAGCAACAGCGGCGAGGCGCTGGCGTTCGTCGCCGTCGCCCTCATCGCCGCCTGGACGGCGGGCAGTTCGGCCCGCGAGCGCCGCACGCACGCCGAGGCCCTGCGCGCCCAGGCCACGGCCCGCGCCGTGACCGCCGAACGGCTGCGCATCGCACGGGAGTTGCACGACATGATCGCGCACAGCATCGGCGTCATCGCCATCCAGGCGGGCGTGGGCAGCCGGGTCATCGACACCCAGCCCGCCGAGGCCCGCAACGCGCTCCGCACCATCGAGGCCACCAGCAGGGAGACCCTTGCGGGCCTGCGCAGGACGCTGGTCGCGCTGCGCAGGCCGGAGCGGTCGGAGCGGTCGGAGGGGTCACAGCGGCCGGAGCGGCCGGAGTCGGATCCGGGGCCCGCCGATGCCGTACCGGACGCCGCCGCCCGCGACGTGTCCGCGCCGCCCCGCGAACCCGCGCCCGGCCTCGCCGACCTCGACCGCCTCGCCGCGTCGGCGCGGGACGCCGGAGTCCGCGCGGAGGTCCACCGGCGGGGGGAGCGCGGCCCGCTGCCCGCCGACATCGACCTGGCCGCGTTCCGCATCCTGCAAGAGGCCCTCACCAATGTCGTACGGCACGCGGGAACGGACACCTGCCGGGTGACCGTCGAGCGGCGGGAGGGCGAACTGTCCCTGGAGATAGAGGACGAGGGGCGCGGCGGCCTGCCCGCGGGCACCGGGTTCGGCCTCGTCGGCATGCGCGAGCGGGTCGCCCTGCTGCACGGCCGGTTCACCGCGGGACCGCGCCCCGAAGGCGGCTTCCGGGTGACGGCCCTGCTGCCCCTGCCGACGGCGGAGGCCCGATGACCGGCCCCACCGGTGGCCCTACCGGCAGCTCCACGGGCGCGCGCCCCACCGTCCGAGTGGTCCTCGCCGACGACCAGCCCCTCGTCCGCGCGGGCCTGCGCGTCCTGATGGCCGACACCCCCGGGATCGAGGTCGTGGGGGAGGCGGGGACGGGCACCGACGCGGTCCGCCTGGCCCGCGACGTACGCCCCGACGTCGTCGTGATGGACATCCGCATGCCCGGCATGGACGGCATCGAGGCCACCCGCCTGATCATGGACGAGGGCAGCGGGACGACGCGCGTCCTGGTCCTGACCACCTTCGATGACGACGACTACGTATACGGGGCGCTGCGCGCGGGCGCGAGCGGTTTCCTCGTCAAGGACATGGCGCTGGAGGACATCCTCGGGGCGATCCACGTGGTGGCCGCCGGGGACGGTCTGATCGCGCCGAGCGTCACCCGGCGTCTGATCGAGGAGTTCGCGGCGCGGCCCGAGCCCACGCCAACGGTGCGCCGGACGGTCGACGGCATCACGGACCGCGAGTGCGAAGTGCTCACGCTGGTCGGCCGGGGGCTTTCCAACGCCGAGATCGCTGCCGAACTCTTCATCACCGTCGCCACGGTGAAGGCGCACATGGCGCGTCTCTTCGCCAAGCTCGACTCCCGCGACCGGGTCCAACTGGTCATCATCGCCTACGAGTGCGGCCTTGTGTCGCCTCCGCGCTGAGGTGACGTCCACCTGCCGGGAACGGCGACCGTGCCAGTGATGACTGGAACTTTTTACTGACGCGTAACTTCACACTTGGACGACCGGCACTTAATTTGGCGTGTGCACGGCATCCTCGTGATCCGGATCACAGGGCTCACTCATCGCAACTCCCTTGAGCCGCAAGGAGATCCCACGATGCTGCCCTGGAGACGAGCGCTCAGAGCGTTCACCGCCGCCCTTCTCATGACGGGCGCGCTCACCCTCACCGCCCCCACGGCGTCCGCCGCCCCCGCTGCCCCCGCCGCCTCGTCGAGCGGCTGGAACGACTACGGCTGCAAGCCGTCCGCCGCCCACCCGCGCCCCGTGGTCCTCGTCCACGGAACCTTCGGCAACTCCATCGACAACTGGCTCGTCCTGGCGCCCTACTTGGTGAGGCGCGGCTACTGCGTCTACTCCCTCGACTACGGCCAGCTGCCCGGTGTGCCGTTCTTCAACGGGCTCGGCCCGATCGACAAGTCGGCCGAGCAGCTCGACGGCTTCGTCGACAAGGTGCTCGCCTCGACGGGCGCCGCGAAGGCGGACCTCGTCGGCCACTCGCAGGGCGGCATGATGCCCCGCTACTACCTGAAGTTCCTCGGCGGCGCGCAGAAGGTGAACGCCCTGGTCGGCCTCGCGCCCGACAACCACGGCACCACCCTGCTCGGCCTGACCAGGCTGCTGCCCTACTTCCCCGGCATCGAGGACCTGCTCACCACCAACACCCCGGGCCTGGCCGACCAGGTGGCCGGATCGCCGTTCCTGACCAAGCTCAACCAAGGCGGCGACACCGTCCCCGGCGTGCGCTACACCGTCATCGCCACCAAGTGGGACGAGGTGGTCACCCCGTACCGCACGCAATTCCTGAACGGCCCCGGCGTACGCAACGTCACCGTCCAGGACCTGTGCCCCGCCGACCTCTCCGAGCACGTGGCGATCGGCATCCTCGACCGGGTCGCGCACCACGAGGTCGCGAACGCGCTCGACCCGGCGCACGCGACGCCGAGCACCTGCTTCTCCTGAACCGGCTCCGAACGGAACCTTCCCCCGAACCGAGAGCCGCCGCTGACTGGGGTCAGCGGCGGCTCAGCATGTTCTGTGGATCAGCGGCCGTGGCGCGCCGTCCGGCGGCGGGCCGTGCCGAACATGGCCGCGGCACCGACGGCGAGGGCGGCGGCGCCGCCGATCGCGATGTACGGGGTGGTGCTGTCGCCGCCGGTCTCGGCGAGGTTCTCGTTGGCCGCGGCGACGGGCTTCTCGGCGCCGCCGTTCACCTCAGGCGCGTTGGCGGCCGTGTCGTCACCCGCGGCCGGAGCCGCCTCGGAGACCTCGGCGCCCGTCTTGGCGTCGCTGTCGCCGTGGCCGTGGTGCTCGACGGTGGACTTGTCCGCGCCCGCGGCGATGTCCTGCTCGGAGGGCGCGGAGGCGGCCGGGGCCGGAGCCGCGGCCGCACCGCCGCCGCTGTCCTTGCCGAAGACGACGTCGGAGCAGGTGTAGAAGGCCTCGGGGGAGTCCGAGCGCTGCCAGACCGAGTAGATCAGGTGGCGGCCCGACTTGGCCGGGACCTTGCCGTCGAAGACGTAGTCACCGTTCTCCATCTTCGGGTCGGCCACGTCGACGAACGGCTTCGACTCCAGGTCCGACCACTTCAGGGGCTTGGTCGGGTCGTACGAGTCCTTCGTGATGTACAGCTCGAAGGAGCCCTTGTGCGGTGCGGTGCCCTTGTAGTGGAAGGTGTGGTTGCCGCCGGACATCTTGCTCGACGGCCAGTCGGCGCGCGGCAGGTCGAGGCCCTTGTACTTGTCATTGCCCGCGCTGCACAGCTTGCCGTCGGGGATGATCTCCTTCGACTTGCCCGCGGCGTTGGCGATGTTCACGCCGTTCCAGTCGTAGAAGGCCTGCGCGCCACTGGAGGCGACAGCCGCCTTGCACGCGGCCGACGTCGGCGACTCCGGGCCCTCCTGGAAGCAGGCGGAGACACGGCTCACCGGGTCCGTCATCGAACCGTGCGCGGCGGCGGGGGCGGCCGAAAGGGCGGTCAGGGCGAGCGGGGCGATGCCTGCGGCGGCGATCGCGGCGACCTTGCGACGTGCACTCATGGGTGGTTCTCCTCAGCGGCGGTTCTGGGGGGTGGTGGGGGACACGAGACGGTTGCGAACGGCCGGTGCCGCCCCCCGACTGCGTGCGGCGCCGACGGTTCGTAACCGGCCCGGCGACGAGAAAGCTAGCCGCTGAAATCCCGGAATTCGCCTGCTGGGAGGGGGTGATGGCGATCTTTATGGTGGGTTTAAGGGAGCCCTCAGGCTCCGCTCAGGTCGTGCCCGAATTGCCCGGCGGAACACACCCCCCCCCCCGCGGGGCCGCCGCTAGCGAATCCACCGGTAACGCCGCTCCGGCCGCCCCGTCCCCCCGTACCGAAGCGTCACCTCCACCCGCCCCGTGTCCGCGAAGAACTCCAGGTAGCGGCGCGCGCTGACCCGCGACAGCGTGCCCTCCTGTGCGCACTCCGAAGCCGAAAGGCCGCCCGGGTGCCCCCGCAGCGTCTGCTCGACCAGGTCCGCGGTGTGTGCCGCAAGGCCCTTCGGGAGCTCCCGGGAGCCGGGCGGGCGAGGGCCGAATATCTGGTCGATGTCCTCCTGCCGCGCCTCGTCAAGGCCGTCGAGGCGGGCCCGCACCGCCGCCACGTGCAGCAACTGCTCCCGCAGCGCCGCCTGGTTGAACGGCTTGATCAGGTAGTGCAGCGCACCGGCCCGCAGCGCCGCCCGCACGATCTCCGCGTCCCGCGCCGCCGTGATGAACAGCGCGTCCAGCGGCTGGCGGTCCCGGTCGCGCTCCTCCACGGCCCGCAACTCCCGTAGCACCGCGATGCCGTCCATATCGGGCAGATAGATGTCAAGAAGTACGAGATCGGGGCGCAGCCGCTCCACCGCCGCCAACGCCTCCGTACCGCTGTGCGCCACTCCCACCACCGAGAATCCGTCCACCGCGGACACATAACGGCTGTGCAGTTTGGCGACCATGAAGTCGTCGTCCACGACCAGCACCCTTGTCATCGCCGCAGGCTAAGGGCGCGACCACAAGGACCACAACGTCCGTTGATTCCGGAAGAGAGACAGCTTCTTAACGCACGGGCAACATGTGGGCCACCTCACAGATATCCCCGTCCCCGCGGACCGCGGCCGGGTTCCCGCCCCCACGGGGAACCCGGCCGCATCAACTCCCTCGCATCCCTCGTATCCCAAGTACCGAACTACGTACCGACAGGTGGTGGCACACGTGCGTCTGCGCACACCCCTTGCCCTGCTCGGGGCCGCGCTGCTCGTGCTCGCCGGGCCGCCGCTGCTCTCGACGGGCAGCGAATCCGATACCGGCACACAGATCCCCGGCCTGCGCTTCATGGTCCCCAACACGCCGGGCGGCGGCTACGACATCACCGCCCGTACCGCGGCGAAGAACGCCGAGGACGCCGGACTCACCCACAACATCGAGGTGTTCAACCTGCCCGGCGCCGGCGGCACCGTCGGCCTCAGCCGCCTCGTCGGCGAGCACGGCAACGGCAAGCTGGCGATGTCCATGGGCCTGGGCGTCGTGGGCGCCGCACGCTCCAACGACTCGCCCAAGACCCTCGCCGACACCACGCCCATCGCCCGCCTCACCGAAGAGCCGGACGTCGTCGTGGTCGCCAAGGACTCCCCGTACAAGAACATCGAGCAGCTGATCACCGCCTGGAAGAAGAACCCGGGCAAGCTCCCGGTCGGCGGCGGCTCGTCCCCGGGCGGCCCCGACCACCTCGCCCCGATGCTGATGGCGCGCGCCGCCGGGATCGCCCCGAAGAAGGTCAACTACGTCCCCTTCGACGGCGGCGGCGAACTCCTCGCCTCGATCCTCGGCAAGAAGGTCGCCTTCGGCGTCTCGGGCGTCGGCGAGTACCTGGACCAGATCAAGTCGGGCGAGCTGCGCCTCCTCGCGACCACCGGGCCCAAGCGGGCCAAGGGCCTGGACGGGCCGACCCTCAAAGAGTCCGGCTACGACGTCGACTTCACCAACTGGCGCGGCATCGTCGCACCGCCCGGCCTCTCCGACGCGGAACGCAAGAAGCTCACCGGCCTGGTCAGGAAGCTCCACGACTCCCCTGAGTGGCGCAAGTCCCTCAAGACCAACGGCTGGGACGACGCCTTCCTCACCGGCGACAAGTTCGGCGACTTCCTGGCCGCCCAGGACAAGAGCGTGGTGTCCGTGCTGAAGGAGCTGGGACTGTGACGACGACCACCGAAACCCCGCCCGAGGAGAGCGGCGGCAGCCGCCGCTCCTGGCTGCGCGAACACTCCGAACTCGGCGTGTGCGTCATGCTCCTGGCCCTCGGCGCCCTCGTCCTGACCGACGCGCTCACCATGGACGTCGAGATCGCCCAGCGCGGCCCGATCGGCCCCAAGACGGTCCCGGTCGTCGTCGGCATCGGGCTCCTGGTCGTCGCCGTGATCCTCGCGATCGACGTCCTGCGCGGCGGTCGCGGCGAGGCCGAGGGCGGCGAGGACATCGACCTGTCCGAACCCGCCGACTGGCGCACCGTGCTGCTCCTGGCCGGAGTCTTCCTCGGCGCCGCCGTCCTCATCGAACCGCTCGGCTTCCCCGTCGCGGGCGCCCTGCTCTTCTGGGGCGCCGCGTACGCGCTCGGCAGCCGGCACCTGGACCGCGACCCGCTCATCGCGGCGGGGCTCTCCCTCCTCACGTACGTCGTCTTCAACAACCTGCTCGGGGTGCCGCTGCCCGGCGGACCGCTGATGGGAGTGCTGTGACATGAACGCCTTCAACTCCCTGATGGACGGCTTCGGCACGGCCCTCACCCCCATGAACCTGCTCTGGGCCGCCGTCGGCGTGCTCCTGGGCACCGCGATCGGCGTCCTGCCCGGCATCGGCCCCGCGATGGCGGTGGCCCTGCTGCTGCCCGTGACGTACGGCCTGGAGCCGACCGGCGCGTTCATCATGTTCGCGGGCATCTACTACGGGGCGATGTTCGGCGGCTCGACGACGTCCATTTTGCTGAACACCCCAGGTGAGAGCGCCGCGGTGGTGGCCGCCATGGAAGGCAATCCGATGGCCAAGGCGGGGCGCGGCGCACAGGCGCTCGCCGCCGCGGCCATCGGGCACTTCGCGGGCGGCATCATCGGCACGACCCTCCTGGTGGCGCTCGCCCCCACGGTCGCCGAGCTCGCCGTCGACATCGGGGCACCCGACTACTTCGCCATCATGGTGCTCGCGTTCATCGCGGTGACGTCCGTCCTCGGCTCCTCGCGCGTACGGGGGCTCGCCTCGCTCCTCATCGGCCTCACCATCGGCCTGGTCGGCCTCGACCAGATGACCGGCCAGCAGCGCCTGACCTTCGGCTCGCTCCAACTCGCCGACGGCATCGACGTGGTGATCGTCGCGGTGGGCCTCTTCGCGATCGGCGAAGCCCTGTGGGTCGCGGCCCACCTGCGGCGCACCAGCGGCGAGGCGATCCCGGTCGGCCGCCCCTGGCTGGGCAGGTCCGACCTGAAGCGCACCTGGAAGTCCTGGCTGCGCGGCCCGCTCATCGGCTTCCCGTTCGGCGCGATTCCCGCGGGCGGCGCGGAGATCCCGACCTTCCTCTCGTACGTCACCGAGAAGCGCCTGTCCAAGCACAAGGACGAGTGGGGCAAGGGCGCGATCGAAGGCGTGGCGGGCCCGGAGTCCGCGTCGTCCGCGTCGGCCGCGGGCACCCTGGTCTCCATGCTGACGCTGGGCCTGCCCACGACGGCGGTGGCCGCCGTCATGCTCGCGGCCTTCCAGCAGTACGGGATCCAGCCGGGCCCGCTCCTCTTCGAGCGCGAACCGGATCTGGTCTGGGGCCTGATCGCGTCGCTCTTCGTGGGCATGGTCCTGCTCCTGGCCCTGAACCTGCCGCTTGCCCCGGTCTGGGCGAAGCTCCTGCGCATCCCCAGGCCCTACCTCTACGCGGGAATCCTCTTCTTCGCGGCGGTGGGCGCGTACGCCGTGGGCGGCGAGGCGCTGGACCTGGTGATCCTGCTCATCATCGGTCTGATCGGCTTCGGCATGCGGCGCTACGGACTGCCCGTCCTGCCGGCCGTCATCGGCGTCATCCTCGGCCCGAACGCGGAACAGCAGCTGCGCCGCGCGCTGCAGATCAGCGACGGCAGCGTCAGCGGCCTGATCGACACGCCCTTCTCGATCACCGTGTACGTGATCATCGCGCTGATCGTGCTGTGGCCGCTCCTGAAGAAACTGCTGGTGCGGGGCAGGAGCGCTGACGTAGACGTAAAGGCATGACAGCAGACACGTCCGACATCCGCCCCGCCACCGCCGCCGACGTCCCCGCCGTGAAGGCGGTGACGGACGCCGCCTACCACCGCTACATCGAGCGCATCGGTGTCGTGCCCGCCCCCATGGAGGCGGACCACGCGGCGCAGGTGGCGGCGGGGCGGGTGTATGTCACAGGGGTCGCCGGGGCCACAGGGGCTACCGGGGACCCGTCGGTAGTGGGTGTCCTGGTCCTGGTCCCGCACGAGGACCATCTCTTCCTGGACAGCATCGCGGTCCACCCCGAGGCGGCGGGCCAAGGGGTGGGCCGGCGCCTGCTCGCCTTCGTGGACGAGCGGGCGCGTGCGCTGGGGCTGCCGGAGGTCCGGCTCTACACGAACGTGATGATGTGGGAGAACGTCGAGCTCTACCCTCGGTACGGGTACGAGATGGTGGAGCGCCGGGTGGACGGCCCGTACGACCGCTACCACTACAGGAAGCGCCTGTGACGGTTCGTGCCGTCCAGGCGTCCGCCGCCTCGCCGGCGCCGGATCTCACCCGTCGGGCCACCAGGTCCGCTGGACGTCCTTGCGGACCTCGGGTCGGTCGTGGGTCCGGTCCTCGGACTCGCACTTCTCCCGGATCTGCCGATTGGTGGGCTTCCCGACGGTCTTGTGCACGGTCACACGGCGCATGGCTGCCTCCCTGTACTACCGATGTCCAAGGTGGGACCTCTGTAGACCTCTGCGGGGAGGGTTTCTCATCCGAGGGGGATTGTCAGTGGCTGATGTCACGCTCGGGGCATGACGATCGACTGGGACATCGAGGCGGCCACGTTCGACGACGAGCCGGACCACGGGCTGCGGGACGAGGTGGTGCGGGACGCGTGGGCGCGGCGGCTGCGGGACTGGCTGCCACGGACCGCGGGCGATGTGCTCGACCTGGGCTGCGGCACCGGAAGCCTCTCCCTGCTGGCGGCCGAGCGGGGGCACCGCGTCACGGCGGTGGACCTGTCCCCGAACATGGTGGAGCTTGCCCGCGAGAAGCTGTCGGGGCACGCGGCGGAAGTGCTGGTCGGTGACGCGTGGGAGCCGCCGGTGGAGGGGCGCCGGTTCGACGTGGTCCTGGCCCGGCACGTGCTGTGGATGGTGCCGGACCCGGAAGCGGTGCTGCGGCACTGGTGCGGGCTGCTGCGGCCGGGAGGGCGCCTGGTCCTGGTCGAGGGCGTATGGGGCGTGACGAATCCGAACGGCATCCCGATGGACCGCCTGATCAGCGCGCTGACACCCGTGGCCGCCCATCTCCACTCGGAGCGCCTGTCGGGCGACGAGCGGCTGTGGGGCAGGAAGGTGGAGGACGAGCGATACGCGGTGGTGGCGTCCCTCCCAGCACCCCGCCGCCACAAGGAAGTGGTGGACGTCCACCTCATCCTCCGCCGTGGCGACGAGATCCTCCTGGCCCGCCGCGCCAACACCGGTTACGGCGACGGCCTGTTCAACGTCCCCTCCGGCCACGTAGAGCCCGGCGAGGACGTCCGCACGGCAGTGATCCGCGAGGCCCACGAAGAAATCGGCCTCACTCTCACCCCCGACGACGTGAGCGCCGAACTGGTCCTCCAGCACCGGGGCCCGGGCGAGGAACCCCGCATCGGCTGGTTCTTCGAAGCGCGGTACGGCAAGGGCGGCGAACCCTTCAACGCGGAACCGGACAAGTGCGCAGAACTGACCTGGCACAAGGCATCGACGCTGCCGGACGACATGGTGGCGTACTGCAGGGCGGCACTTGAGGCGTGGCACGCGGGGGAGCGGTTCGTGCTGCACTGGCAGGAGGAGGGGGACGGGGTGGCGTACGAGAGGGGCGGGGCTGGGCGGGGGGTTGGTCTGGCGCCTGCGCAGGGCACGCACCATGTGGAGCTCTGGGTGCCGGACTTCCCTGCCGCGGAGGCGTCGTGGGGCTGGCTCCTGGGTGAGTTGGGGCATGTCCGCGAGCAGCGATGGGAACACGGCGGCAGTTGGCGGCGTGATGCGGCGTACGTGGTGCTCGAGCAGTCGCCGGACATGCGGGACGGGGCACATGACCGGCTGCTGCCCGGCTTGAATCACCTGGTGTTCCACGTGGCGAGCGCCGCGGAGCTCGACCGGCTGGTGACGGAGGCTCCGGAGCACGGGTGGTCCCTGCTCTTCCCGGAGCGGCATCCGTTCGCGGGAGGGGCGGAGCACTACGCGGCCTACCTGGAGGACGGGGCGGGGTTCGAGGTGGAGCTGGTGGCCGAAAGCTGATGCGTGGAGAGCGGACTCGGTGATCTCACGGTGTGTCGCGGCCCGGGCCCGCCGCGGGGACGGGAGGAGAGAGGAGGGTTCCGGCGCGGGCCATGGCCTCCAGGGTGTTCAAGGCACTCAGGGCCGCGGATGCTGCTTCGGGGTCCTTGGTGGGGAGGCCGCTTTCGGTGAACTCGTCCTCGTCCAGGCGCAGGATCGTCTTGCCGTCCGCCGAGCACCACAGGTCCAGGTCCAGGTCCTCCACCGTGAGGGTGGCGCCTTGCCGCACCGCGGGGCGGGTCACGTCGCAGTACCAGCCCTTCAGGGTGCCCGTTGAGGTGCGGACCTCCTTCACCGCGTACCAGCGGTCCCGCCAGTAGTGCTCCGTGAAGACGTCGCCCGGCTCGAAGCGTACGAAGCCGAAGTCCCGTACCCCGGCCGCCGCCCACGGTGCGCGGACCGTCACCACGGTGCCGTCGTCCGCGATCACCTCCGCGGGGTAGCGGATCTTCGTGCGGCCCGCCTTCGTCAGGATGATCTCCACCTTGTCAGCCGAGGGTTCGGACATGGCGTACCTCCGTCGCGCAGACCTCGTAGCCGAACCACTTGTTGATCGCCAGCATCGGCTCATTGCCCGCGTCGTTGCCGGTGAACGCCTCCGTGCAGCCGGCCGCCCTCGCCCGGTGCAGGGAGTCGTTCTTGGCGAGCTTGGCAAGCCCGCGGCCGCGGAACGCGCGCCCGGTGCCGGTCCCGCCGCTCGCGTAGCGCGACGCGTCGTCCGTGCGGGCCAGGGTCAAGGCCGCGGGGCGGCCGTCCACCACCGCCACCGAGGTCAGTTCGCGGTTCAGCAAGGGGTGGTTCCACGTCTCGGCGAGCCACTGCTCGTAGTCCGTGAGCTCCGCCGCCACATCGCTCGGTTCGTCCGCCACCGCCTCCGCGTCCAGCTCGAAGAGGGCGCGCGGGTCGTCCCCGAACTCCGCCCCCGTACGCAACTCCACTCCTGCGGGCGGCTCTTGGCGCGGCGGCAGCACGCCACCCGCCAGGTCGAGGCGCAGGAAGTGGGCCGAGCGGCTCGCGCGGTAGCCGCGTCCGGCCGCGAAGGCGAGGTTCACGGGCTCGTCCAGGACCCAGGAGAAGACCGTGATGGCGCCCTGGTCAGCCAGATACTCCTCCGCCGTCCGCAGGATCAGCGAACCCGCGCCCAGCCCGCGCCGCTCCGGGAGTACGTAGACGTTGGCGAAGCCCTGGCCCGGCTCGGGGCTGTCGTAGGCGAGGCCCACCTGCGCCGTGCCGATGATCTCGCCGTCCACCTCCGCGACCAACTGGCGGTAGCGGGCGGCGGGATGGGCCTGCGTCAGGTCGAACCGGATCGAATCGGCGGTGGCGAGCATGGCGGGCACGCAGGCGCGGCGCACGACGGCGAAGGCCTCGGCATCGGGCCTGTTGCCGGGGCGCAGGGCGCGGACTAGGACGGTCATGGTGCCGCAGGCTACGCGCGGGGCGCGCCGGGGTGCCTCCTATTTTCCCGGGGTGCGGGACAATCTCCGCGTGACGTTGAAGATCGAGATCGAGAGTGACGGCGGCGCCGCCGCTGGTGGCGGTCTGCCGCCCTACGAGCAGGTGCGGACCCAGATCGCCGAGCAGGCGCGGGGCGGGACGCTGCCGGTGGGGTACAAGCTGCCGACCGTGCGGGGACTCGCCCAGGAGCTGGGGCTTGCCGCGAACACCGTGGCCAAGGCGTACCGGGCCCTTGAGGCGGACGGGGTGATCGAGACCCGGGGGCGGCACGGGACGTTCGTCGCCGCGGCCGGTGACGCGGCGGCGCGGGAGGCGTCGGCCGCCGCCCAGGCCTTCGCCGAGCGGGCTCAGCGGCTCGGCCTCTCCGAGACGGCGGCGCTGGCCGCCGCGCGGGACGCTCTGCGCGCGGCTTACGGGGACTCGGGGTGACTCCTGCCCCCTGCTTGCGGAAACCTAGCGGTGGCCGTTCGGTACGCCGCCACGGCTAGAGGTAGAGCCCCGCGTCCGCCCCGTCCCGGGCGTCCGGCACCGAAGTAGGTGACGTACCGCGCCGCAACGCGTACAACTCGGCCAGCGTCGCGCCCTCCCGGGAGACCCCCTCGTCCGTGCCGAGCCAGTCCACCGACTCGGCCCGCGTCAGGTTCCCGACCTCGATCCGGGCGAGGCAGCGGCCGGGCCGGACCACCGCCGGGTGCAGCCGCTCCAGGTCCTCGTTGGTCGTGACGCCGACCAGGACGTTGCGCCCCTGCCCCAGCAGTCCGTCCGTCAGGTTCAGCAACCGCGACAACGCCTGCCCGGCCGTGTGCTTCGCCTCCCCGCGGATCAGCTCGTCGCAGTCCTCAAGGAGCAGCAGCCGCCAACGCCCCTTCGCCGTGCCGTCGTCCTCGCCGATCGCGATGTCCATCAAGTAGCCGACGTCGCTGAACAGCCGCTCCGGATCCAGGACGCAGTCCACCTGGCACCAGTCACGCCAGGACCGCGCCAGCGTCCGCAGCGCCGACGTCTTGCCGGTGCCCGGCGGCCCGTGGAGCAGCAGCAGGCGGCCCGAGATGTCCTCGGGGCCCATCTTCATCAGGGAGTCCATCGCCTCGGCGACCGGCGCGGTGTAGTTCTCCCGCACCTCCTCCCACGTACCCGCGGCGATCTGCCGCGTGGTGCGGTGCGGGCCGCGCCGGGGAGACACGTACCAGAACCCCATGGTCACGTTGTCCGGCTGCGGCTCCGGCTCGTCCTGCGCGCCGTCCGTCGCCTGCTTCAGGACCTTCTCCGCGAGGTCGGCGGTCGTCGCCGTCACCGTGACGTCCGCGCCGCGGTTCCAGCGGGAGACCAGGAGCGTCCAGCCGTCGCCCTCGGCGAGCGTCGCGCTGCGGTCGTCGTCGCGGGCCGCGCGCAGCACCGTCGCACCCGGCGGAAGCAGCGTGGATCCCGACTTGACGCGGTCGATGTTCGAACTGTGCGAGAAGGGCTGCTCGCCGGTGGCGAAGCGGCCGAGGAAGAGGGCGTCCACGACGTCCGACGGAGAGTCGCTGTCGTCGACGTTGAGCCGGATCGGCAGGGTGTCCTGAGGGTTCGCAGACATGCCGCCATGATCCGGCACGCACGTGCCCCCGTGCACCCCGGTTTACGTACTCGGCGGACTCCGCGCCGACTCCGCGCCGCCCTCGCGGCTCCCGGCCGTGCGAGAGACCGCGGGAAACCTGTGGTGCGGAACCTGGCCTACCGCCAACTCACGCCGTTACTCTTGTCCTTGATGGGACGTCATGGGTGGAATTCGGGGGCACAGCGGTGGCGACTCACCGCGCTGCTCGGAGTAGCTGTGGCCGCACTGGCCCTGGTCCTGACCGTCATCAACACACTCCCCGGTGACAGCACGGGCACCGAGGGCACCACACGCGACGGGGACAAGGTGCACGGCACCCCCGCCGTCCCGCCCGACGAGGCGAAGCCGGCCGTCGGCTGGGGCTTCACCCACACCCAGTTCAGCGCGGACGAGGGCTCCGGTGAGGCCACGCGGCGCGCCGAATCCCTGCTCGCCGAGAAGCCGCGCCCGCTGCCGCAGATCCAGCACATCATGGGCTGGGGCGCGAGCAACCCCGAGCCCGTCAAGGGGCGTTACGACTTCGCGGCGATGGACCGGCGGATGGACTTCATTCGCGCCACCGACGGCACGCCGGTCGTCACCCTGTGCTGCTCCCCGGACTGGATGAAGGGCGGAGAGGCCGGCGCGGACAACACCGACTGGAGCCAGCAGTCCCTGGAGACCGCCCCGGAGCGCGCCCACTACAAGGACTACGCCAAGCTCGCGGCGACCGTCGCCAAGCGCTATCCGGACGTACGGCACTTCATCGTCTGGAACGAATTCAAGGGCTTCTGGAACAGCGAGAAGTCCCGCTGGGACTACGAGGGCTACACCGAGCTCTACAACCTGGTCTACAAGGAGCTCAAGAAGGTCAACAAGGACATCATGGTCGGCGGTCCCTACCTGGTGATGGACAGCGTCGACCCGCGCCAGACCGACGGGGCGTCGACGGAGGTCGAGGGCGACTGGGGCCGCATGGACCAGCGGGTCCTCGACGCCTTCGACTACTGGAACAAGAACAAGGCGGGCGCGGACTTCATCGTCGTCGACGGCTCCAGCTACACCGTCGACGACGAGATGCTCCCGGACGAGTTCAAGGCCACCGACAAGCTCACGGCCGTCGGCAAGTGGGTCCGCGAGCGCACCGGCGCCCTTCCCCTGTGGTGGGCCGAGTACTACGTGGAACCGGGCGACAGCGACGACAACCGCGACGACTGGTCCGAGCCGCACCGCGTCGCCGTACAGGCCTCGGGGCTGATGGCGATGGCCCGCGGCGGCGCGAGCAGCGGTTTCTACTGGAACCCGCAGAACGAAGGCGAGGACTGCGCGGGCTGCCTCTGGCGCTCCACCCAGCTCAAGGACGGCGGCACGGAGCTGCCGATGCTGAAGATGCTCTCCCGCTTCAGCGAGGCGTTCGAGCCCGGCACGGAGTACGAAAAGGTCTCCGTCGCCCACGACGACGTACCGAACGTGCGTGTCCTGGCCGACAAGAAGACGGTGCTCGTCGTGAACACCCTCGACCGCACGATCGACGCGAAGGTCGACGGGAAGCGGTTCGAGATGAAGGGGTACGAGGTGAAGTGGCTGACGCGGTGATCCGCCGCAGCCACCCACCCCGCGCCGCCAAGCGCGTCAAGCCATCGTCAGGAACCGCTGGATCAGCGAGGCGAACAGCACCGCGAGCAGCGGCAGCGAGAACCAGAAGCTGCTCTGCAGCCAGCGCAGCTGCCGCACGCTCGGCTCCACCGCCACCCGCACGACCTCACGCGTGACCAGCAGCAGGATCACGGCGATCGCCGCGAGCGCGCCGATCACCGACCAGGGAGTCCAGGTCACCTGCGGGCCGACCGGGCCCGGAGCGGCCTTCTCCACCGCGCCGTTGGGCTGCTTGCGCAGGGTATAGAGGGTCGCGTCGTCGTTCGTGAGGACCTTCTTCAGCTCCTGGCGGTTGTCCAGGTTCGTGATCAGCCGGGTGTCCCAGGTCCTGGAGTAGCCCACGTCCATCTGGAGATAGACCGTCTGGCTCTTGTTGATCATCAGATACGAGTGGGGGCCCGCGTCCTTGAGCGCCTTCACCAGGCTGGAGACCAGGACCGGATCGGCGGGGGCGAGCGTCGGGACGTACTGCACCTTCTCCATGTCCCGCGCGCCCCAGGGGATCGCCGGTGTCACGTTCTCGACGATGTCGTCGCTCATCCACAGCAGCCGCACCGTCGGATCGTCGTGCTCGTACACGTACTCCATGGCGGCGACCTCGCCGTCCCGGGTCCGCTCGAAGGGTTCGTTGCCCCAGCGCGCCACCAGGAAGCCGCCCATCAGGACGAGACCCGCCAGCAGCGCGGCGACGGGCGCCAGGCTCACCCGGTCGCGGTCCCGCTCCTTCGCGGTGATGCCCGCCCGCGGGAAGAGCGCGAGCCCGGCCAGGAGGGCTGCGCCCGGCAGCGCGAACATGAAGACCCGCAGGGCCATCTCGCCGCCGTACGACTGCATGCCGAACCCCAGGAACGGCACGAAGGTCAGCACGAGCAGCGAGCGCTCCGTGTACTTGTGGTCGCGCCGCCGCCACCAGCCCCAGCAGGCGAGGGCCATGACGGTGCCGGCCAGCGCCACGCGCGCGTAGAGCACGAGCTTGTGGGTCGAACTGCCGCCCTCGATCCGCCCGGACACCGACGACGACACATTGCCGCCGACGCCACCGATGCCTCCGAACAGGTCGTCGAAGTGCCCCGACCAGTACGGCTCCGCGAGGAACCCCACCCACACGGCGACGAAGACCGCGAAGAGGATCGGCAGGCCGCGCAGCTCCGAGCGGCCCACCAGGACGAGCGCGGCAAGCACGCCGAGCATCACGAACGGCGTGAGCTGGTGCGCGGGAACCGTCGCCGCGAACAGGGCGATCAGGACCGCGAGCAGCACCGCGCGCTGGCGCCGGTCGACGGGCTCCACTTCCAGCTCGCCGGGGCGGCGCTTGGCCCACAGCACGTGGGGCGCGCGGAACCACACGAGGAGCACCGCGACGAACACCAGATAGAGCAGATACGTGAAGCCCTGCGGGGAGAAGTAGTCCTGCCCGACCCAGCCGCTCAGCGCGAAGATCCACAGGCCGGCCCACTTGGCGCGCCAGCCCGCCCGCATGGAGCGCACGAGCAGGAACATCGGCGCCAGATAGAGCAGTTGCATGGCCAGCGGCCACCAGCGGATGACCTCGGTCATGTCCGAGACGCCGCACGCCTTCGCCACGAACGTGGCCGCGGCGAAGAACCCGGGCCAGCTCCAGCGCGCGTCCAGGTCGGGCACCGCGGAGCCGGTCCTGTCGATGTACTCCATGAAGCCCAGGTGCTGCCAGGCCGTCGCGAACCGCGGCTCGTTCTCGAGCAGGGCGGGCAGCGCGTGCAGGCACACCACCGTGGCGATCAGCGTCACCAGGAGCAGGGTCTTGTGCGGCCGCTCCATCCAGAGCAGCGCGACGAAGACGACGATAAGCAGCGCGGCCCCGAGCAGGGTCGCCGCGGGCAGGATCGAGATGAGCCCGAGCCCGCCCATGTCGTCCAGATCGGCCTCGGTGATGCCCACGGTGGGCAGCCAGTAGAGGGCGAGCGCGAAGGCGAGGAGCAGCGCCATGAAGAGGGCGCGGCGGCGGGGGAGCGGTTCGGGCCCGGCGGCGGTTCCTGGCGGGGCCGACGGGGCCGACGGGACCTGGGGC
The DNA here is from genome assembly GCF_042667685.1 of Streptomyces sp. NPDC057302. Taxonomy (NCBI): domain Bacteria; kingdom Bacillati; phylum Actinomycetota; class Actinomycetes; order Kitasatosporales; family Streptomycetaceae; genus Streptomyces; species Streptomyces sp. NPDC057302. The sequence continues at coordinate 60,158 of NZ_JBHUZJ010000015.1, forward strand.
GCTGGTGCGTCGGTGCCGGGCTCCTCGGCGGGCGCCGTGACGGCCGAGGACGCCGAGGACACGGACGCGGCGGGGAGCGGCGAGGACGGCGCCGGTTCGCGCGGCCCCAGCGGTGTTCTCAGCGCCCAGGTCGGCCGGTGCTCCATGTCGTCCCCCTCGGCCCCGCCGTCCCCGTCGTCGCCCGTGCCCGCGGGACTCCCGGACGCGGCCTTCCTGAAAGCGGCCGTCCCGAAAGCCGGTGTACCGAACGCGGGCGTTCCGGGCCCGGGGCGCACGTCGGGCCTGCGCTCCGGATGCTCGAAGTCGGTCTGCACGGACAGTTGCAGGGTCTCCGAGTCCAGTGTCTCGCGCAGCGCCCAGGCGGGCCCGTGCCGCTCCTTCTTGCGGTCCGACTCCTCGGGGGCGGGCGAGGGCTGCGCCTCGGACGCCCCCAGATCGGCGAGATCGCCGTCCGGCGCCGCGTCGGCCGGCTCACCGGAGGGAGCTCCCCGCGCCACGCGGTACAGCTTCGGCGCCGCGATCGCCACGATCACCGCGAGGCTGGAGATCTCCGCGACGCCCGCCCCCGTGAGCCCCATCCGAGGCAGCAGGACCAGCGTCAGACCGAGCACCAGGACGCACAACAGGCCCTGCATCCAGGCGATCCCGGACGTCCGGCTCTGCGCGCGCATCACCGCGAAGTACGTCTCCATGACGACCCGCAGCGCCGCGCCCACCGCGAACCAGCGCAGCAGAGGCGTCGCCGCGTCCGCGTACCCCTGGCCGAAGACCCGCAGGATGTAGGGCGCGCAGAGGAAGAGCAGACCGCACACCGGCAGCATGATGCGGGCCATGCGGCGCAGCGCGGCCCGGGTGTTCGCCGCGAGCCGCGCCGGGTCGTGCGCGCCCTCGACGGTCAGCGACGCGCCCATGTTGATGGCGAGCAGATTGATCGTGCCGCCGATCGTGGTGGTGATGTAGAAGTACGCGTTGTCGACCGAGCTGACCTGCGAGGCGACGATGACCGGTACGAGATAGACCACGGCGAGCGAGAAGAGCGAGCCCGTGTAGTCGCCCGCCAGGAAGCGGCCGATCTCGCGCAGCGTCGGTGGCTGCGTCTTGTCCTGGGTCGCCCGCACGTGCCGCGGCACCAGCCGCCGGAACACCAGCCAGCCGAGCGGGACGACCGACAGGGCGATCGCGGCGACCCACGAGACGAACACGCCCGCCGTCGGGATCGCCACGGCGAAGGCGATCAGCAGCCCCAGCTTGACGACCGAGAAGATCGTGTTGCCGACCGGCACCCACAGCGCGCTGCGCAGCCCCGTGAGTACCCCGTCCTGCAAGGTGAGCAGTGACCAGGCGACGACCGCGGCGACGAAGCCGAGGCCGCTGAGCGGGCCGTGCAGGAATCTGTACGAGGGCCCCCACAGGTCCAGCGTGAGCAGGAAGATCAGTGCGGCGAACGCCACGACCAGGGAACTGGCGGCGTACGTACGGAAGATGAGCTTGCCCGTGGCGCGTCCCGCGACGGGGATGAAGCGGGCGAGCGCCCCCATCAGGGTGAGGGCGGTGAGTCCCGCGAGGAACTTCATGGCGGCGATCGCCGCCGAGCCCTGGCCGACCGCCGACTCGGAGTAGTACCGGGCGGCGGCCAGCCAGAAGCCGAGGCCGAGCACGCCGGAGATGCCGGTGTTCAGCATCAGTGCGTAGGCGTTGCGGAACAGGGGGCTCCCGCCGTCGGAGCCCCCTCTTCCGGGCAGGCGCATTCTGAGCGGCCTGCCCGGCTTGCCGGACGGCGGCCGCTGTTCGGTGCTTGCCGACCCAGAGACGTCTGCCTGGGCCGTCGACGTGTCAGACACGGGTACGAGTTGCCTTCCGGCGGGCCTGTCGTGCTCTGCGGACCACGGCGTACCCCTTGGTGTGGGCACGGTCCCTGGCGAAATTGCGGGCGATCGCGCGGCCCTCGACGAGCCGCTCGAACTCCTCGATGCCGGTGGAGCGGCGCACGGTCACCCGCTGCAGGGCGAACGGCCCCTGGGCGCGCCGCGCGAGGCCGTTGCCGACCGCGAGCGACTGGGCGAATCCGGCGCCGCGCACCGTGCGGCGCACCCGGCGGCTGGAGTAGCCGTACGGATAGGCGAAGGAGGTCGGACGGGTGCCGAGCTCGTCGGTGACGATCTCCCTGCACCGCAGCAGCTCGAACCAGAGTTCGTCGTCGGCCAGCTGGTCGAGCTGCGGGTGCGTGTGGCTGTGTCCGCCGATCTCCGTGCCCGCGGCGGCCAGTTGGCGCACCTGGTCCCAGTCGAGCATCACGTCGAGGCCGCCCCCGGTGTCGTGCGCCCCGCGCAGCCAGCCCGTGGAGACGAAGAGCGTCGACGCGAAGCCGTGCTTGGCGAGCACGGGCAGCGCGTGCCGGTGCACGCCCTCGTACCCGTCGTCGAAGGTGATCAGGACGGGCCTTGCGGGCAGCGCCCGGCCCGGAGTGCGCCATATGGCGGCGAGCCCGGACGTGCTCAGCGGGGTGAACCCCCGCTCGCCGAGCAGTTCGAGCTGCTCGGCGAACGCCCCCGGAGCCACGGACAACTGCCGTGTCTCCAAGGTCGGTTCATGCGCGATCGAGTGGTACATGAGGATCGGGACGGGGGCGTTCATGGCGGCCCCCCCTCGGCCGCTCGGTGCCGTGCTCATGCGGCAGCCCCCTCCTCACCGTCCGCTTCCTTCCCGATCTCCACGACCGAGAAAGTGGCGCCTGCCCCGCGCGCGCGGACACTGCCGAGGACGTACCCCCCGGCAGCCGTGACCACGCCCGCCACAATGGCTCCCGCGCGGCCCGCGCCGCCCGGACGGGCGAGCAGCGCGTCCCGCAGCCCACGGCCGACACCGGCGGGCAGGACCCGCGTGGCATAGCGCCGCTCGGACTCGAGTCCCTTGTCCGCGCCGACACTGCGGGCCACGAGTGCCTTGGAGAGACCTTCCGCGTACGTCCGCGTGCGGAAGTAGTGGAAGCGCTCCCGCGCCGCCGGGACGCGGTGGTGGATCACCGCGCGGTCGTCGATGAGCAGGATCGCGTCCGGCCTGGCCCGGGTGAGACGGATGCACAGCTCCGTCTCCTCGCAGCCCAGCGGGCGCTTGTCGCCGTCGCGCCCGATGCCGGTCGCGAAACCGCCCGCCGCCTCGAACGCGGTGCGCCGGAACGAGGCGTTGCCGCCCAGGACGTTGCGCACCCGCACCCGGCCCGCGGGCAGCCCCTTGTACGTACAGCCGACGACCCAGTCGAACTCCTCGGGGAACCAGGCCGGCCGGCGCCGGGACTCCCAGATCGGCATGGTGCGTCCGCCCACCGCGAAGACCTTCGGGTCGGTGTACCCCTCCGCGAAGTGGCGCAGCCAGTCCCGCTCCGCGACGGCGTCGTCGTCGAGGAACGCGATGATCTCGCCGCCGGATGCGGCGATGCCGGTGTTGCGGCCCGCGGAGAGGCCGCGGGGGCCCGCGTTGGCGAGCACCCGCACCCCTTCGGTCTCCTTGTACTCCTTGGCGAGGCGGTCGAGGAGCGAGGCGTTGTGGTCCACCACGAGAAGCGTCTCGAGCGCCGCCAGGGACTGCGCCCGCACCGAGGCGACCGCCGCGAGGATGTCCTCCCAGCGGTCCTCGGTGTAGACGCAGATGACGACGGAGATGCCCGCGACCGTGCGTCCCCCGTGGTGTCCGGAACCGCTCAAGACACCTCTCCCTGCCGCGTGCGGAAGGGCACACCACGCGTACGGCGCTGCTGCTCACGGCGGTTGGAGCGCTCCGTGAGGATCACCTTCAGGACCCGCAGACCGTCGCGCACGGCGCTGAGGTTGCTGACGCCGTGGATGCGCAGGTACTCGTGGCTGGGGATCTCCTGCACCTTGAGCCCGGCCTTGACGACCCGGATGTTCATCAGGGTCTCCACCTCGAAGCCCGTGCAGTCGAGGTCGATCTTGTCCAGGCAGTGCTTCCAGAAGGCGTTGTAGCCGTAGCACAGGTCGGTGTAGCGGGCGCCGAACTTGGCGTTCACGACGGAGCACAGGACGTGGTTGCCGAGCTTGCGGATCGGCGTCATGTCGTCCGTGGCGCCGCCGTTGGCGAACCGCGACCCCTTGGCGAAGTCCGCGCCCGAGACCAGGGCGGAGACATAGCTGACGATCTCGTGCCCGTCGGCCGAGCCGTCCGCGTCGACCATCACGATGATGTCGCCGGTGCACGCCTCGAATCCGGTGATCAGGGCGTCGCCCTTGCCCTTGCCGAGCTGGCGGACGACCTTCACGTCCGGCCACAGCTCACGGGCGACCGCCACCGTGTCGTCGGTGGAGTTGCCGTCCACCAGGACGACCTCGTGGATCCAGTCGGGAAGGGTCTTGAAGACGTACGGAAGATTCTCCGCTTCGTTCATCGCGGGAATCACGACACTCACCGGCGGTGTGATCGCCAAGTGCGTGGAAATCGGCCGGTAGTTTCTGGACGGCGTCGTCTTGTTTAACGGGTCTTCGCCCGGCTCGGCCGCCGGGCGCACAAAAGAACTCATGAGTCTGATCCCTCTCGTCCGGTGGACCGCCCACCCCCGGGCAGTCCGGCTATGTATCCGGTTCGAAAGGGGGGTTCTCACTTGCGCATGCCGAAATAGATCTCCGTGCATGCCGAATGAGCTGGCATCGCGCGGGACGTGACTCGGCAGAAATGCAGAAGCCGAGCACGGCACCCCCCTACCGCGCCCCGCCCCGGAACCACCGCGATCTTGAGCCCTCCCCTAGATCGCATTGCGTGATGGACCGGTGCGGGTGGATGTACGACGGTATTGATGATTGAGACCGTATGGCAAGACCTGGAACGTGGCCTCACGTTTTTGATGATTTGGCCAGTCTTGGTGGGCACATATGGAGCGCCCTGTTCCTACCTTCTCTCTTCTATTCTTTCTTTCTTGATCGAATTTGCCCGACGCGTTTCAGCAGCTTGTCGGCGGGTTCGAAGAGCTCCGGCCGGGACAGGACGGTGTTGCGCAGCGCCCTGACCGGAGCGCGCCGCGCCCGGTGGGCGATCGCTGCCGGATGGCGCAGAGCCACCCACCCCTCGGACACGGTGAGTTCGCGTGTCTTGAGGGAGTCCTTGTACTGCTTCTGGCCCCGCCCGAGGTCGAGATAGGCGATGCCGTCGGCGGCGGCCGCCTCGGCCATGTGCAGATGCAGGATCAGGCCGGGCGAGTACTTGGCGAACGCCGGGTCGTACGACGGGAACCACTGGGCGAAGACCCGCTCGGAGCAGAGGCCGAAGTGCGCGGCTGCCGGCGTGTCGTCGACGTAGAGCACGGAGAGCAGGCCGGTGAACTGATCGGACCTGGTGTGGAAGAGCTGGCGCACGAGCTGGTTGATCCAGGGGTGCGCGAAGCGGTCGCTGCGGCCGGTCTTGCGGTACTGGGCCGACTTCCACTCCATCAGGGTGCGCAAGACCGCGGGGTCGCGCTCGTCGTGCACGTAGCGGACGGCGCCGTGGTCGCGCGTGAGCCGGCGCTCCTTGGCCAGGGTGGTGCGGGTGAACTTCGGCGACTTCGCCTTGAGCTGGCCGAGATATGCCTCGTACCCCTGGTCGATGTCCATGACGGGGGAGGCGAAGGAGCCGGAGACACTCTCCTCGAACGGCTCCTGGCCTGCTACCAGATGGTCGAACTCGTACATCGCGAGCCCACAGGCCCGTAACAGCTCCCGCGCGTCCCAGGTGAAGCCGGGCCGGTGCACCAGGCCCTGGCAGTCGGAGACACCCAGGCCGATGGCCCGGCCGACGCCGGTGATGGATCTCTGGAACGGGAAGAACGCCGCGGGCTCACCGTCTTCGCGTACGACCGCGATCCGCACCCCGCGCCGCCAGTGGCCCACCGCGAGGGTGAACTCGGGGGAGAGGAACGGATTGGCCAGCTCGGGCGAGCCGTTGAGGTGGGCCTTGGACTGCAGTGCCGTCCAGGCCGCCCGGTCCGCAGCGGTGAGTTCTCCAGGCCGGTGCACGGTGATGTCCACGTCAGGAGGTCCGCCTCTTCGGGGTACGGCGTCGCAGCCGCCGTACCAGTACCAGCAGATAGATGAGCGAGCCGATCACGGTGAGGGCGGCGACCCCGCCGCGTACCGACCACATGTGCAGCGCCAGCATCGCCTGTGCCACCAAAAGGTTGACGGCGACGGCCCCGGAAACGGAAGAGATGATCCGGCCCCATGGATCAAGTCCTTTGAGGGCGGCGGCGATCGCGCCGCCGGGGGCGGCGAGCAGGAAGAACAGGGTGAAGGGGGCGCGCAGTGGCGATTCGATGTCCGTGAGCGCGAGCATGGCGCCGACGGCGCCCACCGCCACCGCCATCCCCGCGAGCAACGGCAGCGCGTCCTCGTGACGGATCGGCGGGTCCCCGGGGTCACGCCCGGTGTCTGATGACGGTGCCTTGATCCTGATCGTCTGCATTGGCGACTTTGCCCCCCGACGCGCCGGATGCCGGGCTTCAATGTCGCGCAGCCTACGGCAGCGCGTCAAGATGCGGAGGGAGTGTGGAGGTGTTCGCCGTCGGGCCCTTGAACCGCAAGGGAACTCGCTGTGTGGGCAAGGGAATTACAGGCGAACTCATTGACATGAACACTACCGGCGACCTGAGGGGAGTGGTACCACAGTCGTGGCAGAAATCCTGCTAAGGGAGGTTCCATGAGATTGTCCCGAATCACGGCATACGCTTCCTCACTCCTCCTCGCCACCGCCTTCGCCCTCACCGGGGCCACAGCGGCACAAGCGGACCAGTCATCCGACCAACGGGCCGCGGCCACCGGCTATGTGGCGCTCGGCGACTCCTACTCGTCCGGTGTCGGAGCCGGCGGCTACGACAGCGGGAGCGGCAACTGCAAGCGCACACCGCGCGCGTACCCCGCGCTCTGGGCGGCCGCGCATTCACCCTCCAGCTTCAACTTCACGGCTTGCTCGGGCGCTCGTACGGGTGATGTTCTGGCCAGCCAGCTGGGCCCGCTCGGCTCCGGAACGGGTCTGGTCAGTCTCTCCGTGGGCGGCAACGACGCGGGCTTCGCCGACGTCATGACGACCTGCGTCCTGCAGTCCGAGAGCAACTGTCTGGCGCGGATCGCGACGGCACGCAGCTACGTGCAGTCGACGCTGCCCGGCAACCTCGACAAGGTCTACACGGCGATCAGCGCCAAGGCACCGGCCGCCCAGGTCGTCGTGCTCGGATACCCCCGCTTCTACAAGCTCGGCGGCGGCTGCCTCGCGGGCCTCTCCGAGAAGGAACGCAGCGCCATCAACAGCGCCGCCGACTTCCTCAACTCGACCACGGCCAAGCGCGCCGCCGACCACGGCTTCGCCTTCGGCGATGTGTCCTCCGCCTTCACCGGGCACGAGATCTGCTCGGGCGACGCGTGGCTGCACAGCGTGAACTGGACCAACATCGGCGAGTCCTACCACCCCAAGGCCGCGGGCCAGTCCGGCGGCTACCTCCCTGTGTTCAGCGCGGCAGCGTCCTGATCCCCTGAGTCCGGCGCATAGGAGGAGGCCCCGCCCGTCGGGGTCTCCTTCTCGCACGTCACCGAGTACGCGACGGAGTTCGACGTGGCCTTGACCGGGCCGCGCACCTCCACGCTGATCGAGTTCGTATACGTCGAGCCCGGCTCGCCCGTGACCGTCTCCGTGTGGTGCACCTGCTTGGTCCTGCCGCCGCCGGAGGCGAAGCTGAGCGTCTTCCAGCCGGGGTCGCTCGGCTCGCCGGACTTGGTCACCCAGCGGTAGTCGACGGTGACCGGAACCCGCCCCACGGTGAACGTCGCGGTGAACGAAGGGGCCTGCCCGGCGGCCGGCGGACAGGCGCCGCTGTACTGCGTGTTCGCCCCGGCGACCGAGACCTTGACGGACTGCGCCGGGTGCGTGGTCGTCCCGCCGCCGTTGCCGCCACCGCCGCCGCCCGTGGAGCCGCCACCGGTGGAACCGCCGTCGCCGCTCCCGCCGTTGCCCGAACCCCCGCCGTCACCGCCGCCCGACGTGCTGCTGCCGCCGCTCTTGCCGCCGTCGGAGCCGCCCGTCCCGTTCCCGCCGCTGTCGCCGCCGTTCCCGCCGCCGTCGGAGGAGCCGCCGCTGCTGCCGCCCCCGCCTCCGTCGTCGCGATTGACCAGGGCGTACGTCAGTCCGGCGAGGGCGAGCGCGAGGGCGACCAGGCCCGCGGTGAGGATCAGGACCGTGCGGCGCGAGCGGGTCGGAGGCACGGTGGTGGTCGTGGCGACGACGGGTTCCTGTCCGCCGGGCGGATACGGCGCGGGTCCCTGGTGCTGTTGTTGTTGCTGCTGCTGTGACGTGACGGTCGGCATGTACGGGAGGGGCGTCGCCGGCTGCGGGGTGCCGCCCGCGGCGACGAGCCGCAGCTGGTTCTCTGCCTCGGCGGCGGAGATCCGGGCGGCCGGGTCCTTCTGCAGCAGCCCTTCGATGACCGGGGTCAGCGGTCCCGCGTTGCGGGGCGGCGGCAACTCCTCGTCCACGACCGCACGCAACGTACTGAGCGGGGTGTCCTGCCGGAACGGTGAACTGCCCTCGACGGCCGCGTAGAGCAGCACGCCCAGCGACCACAGATCGGACTCGGGCCCTGGCTTGCGTCCCAACGCCCGCTCCGGGGCGAGGAATTCGGGGGAGCCGACCACCTCACCCGTCATGGTGAGGGCCGAACTCCCCTCCACCACGGCGATCCCGAAGTCGGTGAGGACGACCCGCCCGTCGTTCGCGATGAGTACGTTGCCGGGCTTGACGTCGCGGTGCAGGACCCCGGCATCGTGCGCGGCGCGCAGAGCGGCGAGCACCTCGGCGCCGATACGGGCGGCGCGCTGGGGGACCATCGGCCCCTCCGCGTCCAGGACGTCGGAGAGCGAGAGCCCCCGCACGATCTCCATGACGATCCACGGGCGCCCGTCCTGGCTCGCCACGTCGTAGACCGTCACCACATTGCGGTGCGGGATGCGGGCTGCGGCCCAGGCCTCGCGCTCAAGACGGGCGTAGAGGCGGTTGACGTCACCGGCCGGGAGCCCGGCGGGGGCGCGTACTTCCTTGACCGCGACCTCGCGGCCGAGGACTTCGTCGCGGGCACGCCAGACCGTGCCCATCCCGCCTTCGCCCAGAGGGGCGAGCAGGCGGTAACGCCCCGCGATCACACGCTCGTCGTCGCTCACGGGGTCCCCCATCCGCAGCCGTGCGATTCTCCACAAAACTATCTCAACCGAGCGCTGTTGCAGCCCCCTTGAACACCAATCCACACCCGAGAGCGACCACGACACAGGCGGAGCCCAGGGGCAGGAACCGGTGCGTGGCCCGGTGCAGCCACCGGGGGCCGTGGACCCGCCGCCCGGCCAGTGACCCGACCCGCACCACGAGGAACCCCGCGGCCGTCAGCGTGAGGGCGAGCCCCACCCCGTACGCGAGGACGAGCAGCAGCCCGAACCAGGCCTCGCCCAGGGCGGCGGCGCCCACGAGCACGACGACGGCGGAGGGGCTGGGCACCAGGCCCCCCGCGAAGCCGAGGAAGAGGGCGCCACGGACGGAGGGCGCCGCCTCGTGCGCAGGGTGAGGGGAGTGAGGGTGAGGGTGAGAATGCGGGTGGTGGTGATGATGGTGGGCGTGCCTGCGCCGCCGCCAGGCCCTGCGCAGCAGCAGGGCGCCCGCTCCGGTGACCAGGACACCGCTGACCACTCCCAGCCAGGCGATGACGGACGGGGCGGCGGCCGAGCCTCCCGCCACGAGCAGCCCCAGGGCGGTCACCCCCAGGGTGTGCGTGACGGTCACCGAGGCGGCGAGGGGCAGGACGTCCCGCAGGGACGCGCGGCCTCGCGCGGCGGCGCTCGCGGCCATCAGTGTCTTCCCGTGGCCCGGCGCGATGGCGTGCAGCGCCCCGAGCAACAGGGCGATGGCCAGGGCCAGTGCGGCGAAGCCGGCGGTGAGGTCGTGGCGGGCGACCAGGCCGGTCAGGGCCTGTGTCCACCGGTCCGCGCCACGCGGCAGTACGGAGGCCGGGGCTCCTGGCTGCTCCTCCTCGGCCAGGGCGGGGCCGCCCGGGGTGCTGCGCAGGGTGGCGGAGTCCCTGTCGGGCGGAGAGTCGAGCAGGCGCTCCGGGTAGCGGGCCAGCCGACGCGACACGGACTCCTGAGGTACGTCCGAGGCGCTCAAGGTCATCCGATCGCCCCGCGCGGTGACTTCCCGCCACCCGGGGCCCGGCTGTCCTGCTGCCTCGAAGCGGGCGGCGAGCTCGGCGTCCCGGGGGAGCGGGGCGCCGAGCTCGCACTCCACGCGGAGGGTGGGCAGTCCGGCTTGCCCGTCCCGGGTGACCGCACGGGCCTTGTCCACGCGGAGCTCGGCCGCCCGCCCGTCCACCCGCAGGCGACTGCCGCGGGCGGCGTCCGCACACCGGTCCTCGGCCCAACTCTCCATGCCCGCGCGCTCGATGCGGGGCATGGCTTGAGTGGCCGGGATCTCGGCGAGGTCCTCGACGTGGTCGACCCGCAGGTGCCCCGGGCTCACCACGAGGCCGTCGTACCGATTGACGGTGAAGTTGCCCAGCGGGTGGGCGCCGGCTTCCGCGGCCGGCAGCAGGGCCAGGGCGAGCCCCGCGGCCAGGGCGCCCCCGTACCCGAGTACGCGCCGCTTCACCGATGTCCCCCGGCTCACGACGCCTCCCCGCCGGGGTCCAGATCCCGCGCCTTCGACTTCCAGCGGCGAGCCGCGTCCGCGTTCCCCGCCGCCCCTTCGATCACGCCCCGGTGGTACATGAACGACGCCTCGCGAAACCCCGTGGCCGTGGCCCGGCGGGCGTAGCGGAGGGCCTCGGCGGAGTGGCCGTCGACGTGCAGGGCCCAGGCCAGCGCGTCCGCCGTGTGGACCGTGTGGCGCCGCCCCCACTCCGCCTTCGCCGCCCGCAGCGCCGCCTTGCGCTCCGCACGCGTCCCGTGGTCCGTCAACGCGACCGCCGCGTCCAGATCCGCGTTCACCCCGTTCGCCCGCGCCAGCGACACCCACGCGGACACCAGCGCGTACTGCTCCCGCGCCTTCGCCGCGTCACCCGGCCCGCCCCGCTCCTCGTACAACTCACCCAGCGCCACCAGCGGCCCCGGCAGCGGCGCCCGCGCCACCACGTCCACAAGCGCCCGGATCGCCCGCCCCGTGTCGCCCTGCCCGGCCCAGGCCCGCGCCCGGCACTCCAGTGCCGGGAGGTAGGAGGCATCGGCCCGCAGAGCCCTGCCGCACTGCTCCAGGGCCTCCCCGTACCGGCCCTGGCGCCAGGCCAACTGCCCCAGCGCCGTGGCGACGTACGCGACGTCCCCGCCCTTGGACCCCGAACCGACCGCCCGCGACAGCGCCCGCCGAGCGCCCGCCACATCACCCCGCAGCTCGCGCACATACGCGTACCGCGTGAACACCGGCACCCCGGGCCGCCGCGCGTCGGCCTCGTCAGCGGCCCGCGCCGCGGCCCCGTACCGCCCCAGCTCGACCAGCGCGTCGATCCGCGAGGCCAGCGCGCCCTGGCTGTAGGGGTTCACCTTCAGTGCCGCCTGCGCGTGCCGCAGCGCCCCCGCGAAGTCATGGCGGGCGGCGGCCAGCGCCGCCCGCCCCGCGAGCCCCGCGTCATTGCGGGGCCGCAGCTCCAGGGACCGGTCGAGAGCGCGCTCCGCTTTCCGGTAGCGCGACGGGTCACCCCGGGTACGGGCCTGCTCGACGTAGGCGGTCCCCAGCGCCGCCCACGAACCGGAGTCCCGCGGCTGGTCCCGCAGATGGGACTGCAGCGCCTCGACGCCACGATCGAGATCGGCGCCCCGCAGCGCGTCCGGCGCCACGGCGGCGGACGACGACGGCGGCCGGTCGGAACCACCCTCACCGCCGGCCACGACCGCGCCCCCGGTGAGCGCGAGCGCGAGAGCCACGGCCGCCACCACGGACCGGCCGCCAGGACGAGGAAATGCCATCACTGGACCTTCCAAAGCTTCGGTAGGAGATCCGCTGTGGATCCGCAAGAGAGAGGGCGCGGCCCGCTGGGGGATGGGTGCGGGCCGCGCCGGTCATGAGAGGGGCTCAGCCCGCGACCCCGGTGGAACCACGCCTGCGCCACCACGCGAGCCCGAGTCCGACAAGGAGCACGCCGGCCGCGCCCGCGGCCCCGGAAGCGACGAGCACCGCATCGGTGTCGTCACCGCCACCCGACTCCGAGCGCCCCGGCACGGCCCCGCCGTTCAGCGCGTCGCGCGCGGAGCTCTTGTCCGTGTCGCCGCCCTTGGCCAGCGGTCCCCGGGACCCGGACGTGGGCAGCGCCACGTACGGGAAGGTCCCGCCGAACTTCTGGTCGTTGACGTTCACCGCGTCACCCAGGTCGTTCTTGTTGCCGGTGAGTTCGCCCTCGACGGCCTGGAGCTCGATGTCGACGACGTCATCGGCGAGCCGCCTGCCGTTCGGGAACCCGGCGTTGTCGCCGTCGAGCACCCCGAGCCGCTTGGGCGAATCGGCGGGCTCGACGGACGTGTTGAGCCGCAGGGCTTCGGCCGGCCGGACGCCGGGCGGCTGATTGAGACCCTTGACACCCGTCAGGAACACCGACACGAGGTCGTCGCGCGGCTCGGCGGGCGCCTTCAGCTTGTAGATCTTCTCCAGGAGCTTGGGCAGCTCCGGCTTGGTCACGTACTTCAGGAACTGTGAGTCGTTCCAGGGCGAGGACGCGTTGAACTTGTCCTTGTCCTTCTGCGGCACGACCACCTCGTTGACCAGCGGGGCGCCCATCCGCGATACCTGCGTCCACTTGCCGTTGGCGTTCTTGCGCTGGGTCGTCGACCAGATGCCGACGGTGGGCTGCTTCTGCGACTGCCGTATCTCGGCGGTCGGCACCTGAAGGGCCAGCGAGTTCACGTTGTAGCCCTTGAGGGTGTCGTTGCCGACCTCCGACAGGTCGCCGCCGTACAGCAGGTCGAACACCCGCAGATCCAGGAAGAACGGATCGTCGGCCTGCCCCGCGAACGTCGAGCCTCCGCCCTTGATCGGGCGCACGGCCTGATCCCGCAGCTTCTTGTAGTCCGGCATGGACGCCTTGCCGACGTGCGAAGGCGCCGCGGGCACATCGTCGGCGACCTTCGTCGTCGAGACGGCCTTCTGGTCCTTGAGCTTGATCAGCTCCAGGTCGTAGGTCTGCGTCACGTTCAGGTCGGGATCGTCGAGGCTCGTCACGGGCCCGGTGTTGTAGAGGAACGTGTCGCCGTTCTTGGTCTTCGTGTCGAACGTCCACCGGTAGAGCAGGTCGCCCTGCGCGTCGCCGTCGCTGTCGATATGGACGTCGTACTGGGCGTCGTCCGCCCACGGATAGAAGTTGGGCCCGCCCGCGGGCTCCTCGAAGGGCAGCCAGTTCGCCACGATCGTCGTGGAGTCGGGCTTGTCCGGGCTCACGAACGCGTACACGTCCGTGTTGTCGTACTGAGGCTGCCCCGAGATCAGCGGGGCCTCCCGGTGGCTGGCGGCACCGGCAGCCTTCGGTTCGAGTGCCGTCACGCCGGCGGCTGCGAGCCCCCCGGCGGCCAGCGCGCCACACACGAGCGCGGCGAGGCCGCGCTTGCTGCGACGCCCCGGCCGGCTCCTGGCGATAGCTGTCATCGCGTCCGTCCTTACTGTTCCTCGCGCGACCCCGCGCGGTGCGCGCAAGCCGCCTGACGCACGCCATTCGGGGCCAACGCCCGTACGGATTGCCCCTGTTGCCAATCCGCCGGCTTCTTCCGCCCCGAATCCCGGGTGAGTGACGCACGAGCCACCCGGCGCCGGAGGAAAGGAACCACCGGGCCGGGACGAGGGTGAGGGGGACCCGCATGGAGCCCGACGAGTTGCTGCCACTGATCGCCCAGGGCGACCAGACGGCGTTCGAGAAGCTGTACGGCCTGGTGTCCGGGCCGGTCTACGGACTGGTCCGGCGCGTCCTTCGGGACCCGGCGCAGTCCGAGGAAGTGGTCCAGGAGGTGCTGCTCGAACTCTGGCGGACGGCGGGCCGCTTCGATCCGGCGCGCGGCAGCGCCCTCTCCTGGATCCTCACGCTCGCCCACCGCAGGGCGGTGGACCGGGTACGCAGCGCCCGCGCGGCGAGCGACCGCGAGCGACGGGTGGCCGAACGCGCCGAGGTGCCCGCCTTCGACCAGGTCGCCGAGGCCGTCGAGGGCAGGCTCGAACGCGAATGGGTACGCCGCTGCCTGCGACGGCTCACCGACCTCCAGCGCCAGGCCGTCACCCTCGCCTACTACGACGGCTACACGTACCGCGAAGTGGCCGGACGCCTGTCCGTCCCGCTCGGCACCGTCAAGACACGGATGCGGGACGGGCTGCTGCGCCTGCGCGACTGCCTGGGCGCCGCAGCGTGAAGCGCGGCACGGAGCGCGGCACGAGGAGGGAGATGAGGCGGGAAACGAGGCGGGTGCGCCCCGGCAAGCGCGTCCACTCCCTGGCCGCCCCCTACGCCCTGGACGCGCTCGACCCCCGTGAACTGCGCCGCTTCGAACGGCACCTGCCCCGCTGCGCGCCCTGCCTCGCCGAGACCAGGGCGCTGGCCGAGGGCGCCGTACGCCTGGCGGGCGCGGCGGCGGCATCCGCGCCGCCCGCGCTGCGTGAGCGGGTGCTGACGGCCGTACGCACGACGGAGCAGGAGCCGCCCCCGCGGGCGCCCGTGACTCCGAGCGCGCCCCCACGCTCCCGTGCGCTCCTTGTCGCCGTCCGAGTTCCCGTCGGCGCCCTCGCCGCGCTCGCGGTGGCCGCTTCCGTGATCCTCGCCGTCCGACTGGTCCGTTCCGACGCCCGCGCCGACCGCGAGCGTGCCCAGGCACGTGAGATCGCCCACGTCCTGGCCGCTCCGGACGCCCGAGCGGGCGCGGAGAGGGACGTGTGGGGGCGCGGCATCACCGTCGTCGCCTCCGAGTCCAGGCGGCGCGCCGTGGTGACCGTCACAGGGCTCGGGGAGCCGCCACGGGGCCGTGCGCGCCAACTGTGGGCGATGCGGCCCGGCTCGACGCCCCGCTCCCTGGGGCTCCTCGACGGCGAAACACCGGTGATCGCCGCAGGTCTGAGCGCCTCCACGGCGTTACTCGCCGTAACCGACGAGCCCGACGGAGGATCAGGGGAGCCCACTTCCGCCCCTCTTGTCCAACTCGCCCTGGAATCAGTTGGATTCGGAGAGTAATCGTCAACCTCCTTACTGGGTAGGTGAATCCTGTGACCGGGATACACGGGTGTCCGGCCGGGGCGATAGGGTTAACCTGCCCTGGGCCGGGTGCCCTCGTACGGGTGGGGAGTGACATGGAACAGATAACGGTGCGCAGCAGGGCGCGTGTCCCTGCGATCACCTGCGGGAGCAGCGCGACCAGCTCGCGTCTCGACCGCCATCTCGCAGTGCTGGGCGGTCCCGCCGTCCCGCAGCGTGAGGCGGCGGAGGCGACGCTGCTGATGCGTGAGCTGACCTCACGGGGTGCGCATGACCACAGTGGCCGCAGTGCACGTGTGCGGAGGGTTTCCCTCTTCGCTCCCTTGCGCAGGCTGCGGCGGTCGCTCTTTGGGGGTCGCTGACCACGGGTGGTCGGGGGTTCGGCCGCCGCTCAGCGGCGGATTGCTCCCATCCACCCGCCCCTTCCCTCACCGCACACGACCGCACACGTCACTCATCTCGTACCACGCGTAACACCCGTGTCATGCGCACCTGTTGACGCCGCAACTTTCCGCCCTCACTGTGGCTGATTGATTGGCCGATACACCCAACCTCACCCCCGGAGGTGCGCGTGTGTGACCTGCACGATCAGCATGAGCACGAGGTACTGCCCGCGAGCGGCCCGACCCTGAGCCGCCGCCACATCATGCAGCTCCTCGGCGCGGCCGGTGTCACCGCCGGCGTCATGACCGCCGACGCGGACCCGGCGATGGCCGCGGGCGCCGACGACAGCCCCGCCGCCTACGAACCGCCACCAGGCCTGGCGGCCGACACCCCCGCCAAGCGCGCGGCGCTCGACTGGATCACCTCCCACGACGACCGGATCACCGGCCTGAACGCCGAGATCTGGGACAACGCCGAGCTGTCCCTGCGCGAGTGGAAGTCCTCCATCGCCGAGGCCGACTTCCTCGAACGGGCCGGATTCGACGTCGAGTTCGGCACCGCGGGCTTCCCGACGGCGTTCACCGCCACGTTCACGCACGGCAAGGGCGGACCCGTCCTCGGCTTCAGCGGCGAGTACGACGCGCTGCCCGGCCTCTCGCAGAACAAGGGCGTGGGTCACCACGATCCGCGCGAGTACATCCACGACCCCTTCGCGCCCAGCTACGGCCCGGGTCACGGCTGCGGCCACAGCGCGCTCGGCACGGCCGCGGCAGCCGCCGCGGCCGCCGTCGCGCAGGCCGCCAAGAAGCACCGGCTCCCCGTCACCGTGAAGTTCTTCGGGTCCACGGCCGAGGAGATGCTGATCGGCAAGACGTACGCCGTCAGCAAGGGTGTGTACGACGGTCTCGACGCGTTCCTGGACTGGCACCCCTCGACGGCCAACGCGACGGGCTGGGGCAGCACCACCGCGATGACCGCCGTCACCTTCACCTTCCTCGGTGTGGCCGGGCACGGCGGAACCCCGCTCGGCAACAAGTCCGCCCTCGACGCCGCCGTGATGATGGCGACGATGTCGGAGTTCCTGCGCGAGGAGAACCTCGCGCCGAGCGGCCGACTGCACTGGGTGATCAACAACGGCGGCGACATCCCGAACGTGACCGCGGAGATATCCGAGATCTCGTACTACGTGCGGGAGGGAAGCCCCGCCCGCGTCCAGGTGCTCCTGGACAAGGTGATCGCGGTCTCCGAGGCGGCGGCGAAGGCATCTCAGACGACGGTCCGCCACCGCGTCACGTCGGCCTGCTGGAACCAGCTCCCGGCCAAGGCCTTCGCCGAACTCCTGTACGCGAACATGCGGGAGATAGGCCCGCCCCACTTCTCCTCCGAAGCCCACGACCTCGCCAAGGAGCTTCAGGCTTCCCTCGGTCTGCCCCAGAAGGGCATGCACGACGAGGTCGGTGAACTGACCCCGCCCAACCCGGTGTTCATGGGCGGTGGCTCGACGGACGTCGCCGACATCAGCTGGAACGTCCCCACGGTCTCGATGGGCGCCGCGCTCGCGCCCATCGGCACCAAGATGCACACCTGGTCCACGGCCGCCTGCGCGGCGGCGGCCCCCGGCCAGGCCGCGGTGATCGCCGCGGCGAAGTACCTGGCGGCGACGGCGGTCGACCTGATCACACAGCCCGAGCGCCTGAAGGCCGTCAAGGACGAGTTCAAGGACCGTACGAAGAACGTCAGTTGGAAGACCGCGCTGCCGGACGGCTATGAACCGCCGATGTACGAACCCCCGGCGTGGTTCCTGAAAAAGACGGGCCAGAAGTGGCCGCCGTCGAACATCACGTGGCCGCCGAAGCGGATCGTCTCCCAGGAGAAGTTCTCCTCACTGGGACCCGAACTCGAACCGCAGAAGTAGTCAGCCCCGGGGTCCCGAAGGCGAGCACGGCCGTCCGCTCACCGTCCCCCGCGCGTGTACCGGCGGACGGCGAGCGGCACGCACACGCCGAGCAGCACGAGCGACCAGAGGACCGCCCCGGCCACGGGATGCGCCACCGGCCAGGCGGCGTCCGCGGGCACGGGAGCGTTGCCGCACAGCTCGCGCACCGCCGTGGCCACCGCGCTGATCGGGTTCCACTCGGCGAGGGTGCGCAGCCATCCGGGGAGCCCGTCGGCGGGGATGTACGCGTTCGAGAGCAGCGGCAGCATGAACGTCGCGCCGCCCAGCTGCCCCGCCGCCTCCTCGCTCTGCGAGAGCAGCCCGAGCAGGATGCCGATCCAGGTCGTCGCGAACCGGAAGAGCAGCAACAGGCCGAAGGCGCCCAGGGCTTGAAGCGGCCCGCCCTCGATCCGCCACCCCATCGCGACCCCGACGAGCATCAGCGGCACGAGCCCCACGGCCGTGGTCAGCAGGTCGGCGGCGGCCTGCCCGAGCGGGACCGCCGAGCGGCTCATGGGCATCGTACGGAACCGGTCCATGACGCCCCGGTGGGAGTCCTGGGCGGCGGTGAACATGCCGGTCATGATGCCGTTCGCGGCGGTCGCGACGAGCATGCCGGGGACGAGGAAGGCGCGGTAGTCGGAGCCGGGCATGGCGAGGGCGCTGCCGAAGACGTAGCCGAAGAAGAGCAGGAAGACGATGGGCATCGTCTGCGTCATGACGAGGATGGCGGGCGCGTGCTTGATGCGCTGCAGATGCCGGCCGAGAACGGCGGAGCCGTCGTAGAGGATGACGCTCAAGGGAACCTCCGTGGTGGGACTTCACCCGTGTACCGCGAGGCAATCGGGCGGATGGGCGGGAAGAATCCGCCGCGAAGCGGCGGTTCAGGAGACACGAGAGACAAGCCGCAGAAAAACCTCGTCAAGAGTCGGCTCACGCAGCGTCGCGTCGACGACAGGAACCCCCGCGGCGTCCAGCTCGCGAACGACCCGAGGCAGAGTGAGACCCCCGTCGAGGGCGACGACCCCGGCGGTACGCCGCTCGGCATCGAGGACCGGCTCACCCCCGGTGAGCTGATCCAGAACGACCGCGGCAGCGGAAAGCGCCTGCCCGGCCGCATCCCGCGCCAGCACGACCTCGACGTACCTCCCGATCCGCGCCTTCAGCGCGGTCGGCGTACCGCGATGCGCGGCCCGCCCCCCGTCGACCAGGACGATCTCGTCGGCGAGCTGATCGGCCTCCTCCAGATACTGCGTGGTCAGCAGGACGGTCGTCCCCTCGGCGGCCAGCTCACGCACGGCGTCCCAGATGCCGCCCCGGCTGTGCGGGTCGAGCCCGGTGGTGGGTTCGTCCAGGAAGAGCACCTTGGGCCGCACCAGAAGGCTCGCCGCGAGGTCGAGCCGCCGCCGCATGCCTCCTGAGTAGGTGCGAGCGGGCCGGTCGGCGGCGTCCACCAGGCCGAAGCGCTCAAGCAGCTCCTCGCCCCGCGCCCGTGGAGCCCGCAGCAGCCGGGCGAAGAGCCGCAGATTCTGCCGCCCGGTCAGCTCCCCGTCGACGGAGGCGTACTGCCCGGTCACCCCGATGAGCCGCCGCACAGTGGCAGCCTCCCGCACCACGTCGTGCCCGGCGACGAGCGCCGTCCCCGCATCCGGCGTCTGGAGCGTGGTCAGCAGCCGTACCGCGGTCGTCTTGCCCGCTCCATTGGGGCCGAGCAGCCCGCAGACAGTGCCCTCGGGGACGGCGAGATCGAGCCCCCGCAAGGCGTGGACCTCCCCGAAACGCTTCTCCAGACCTTCACTAAGTACAGCGTACGTAGAAGTCATGACCGCACGGTACCCCCTACGTACGCTGTACGTAACTAACATGGTGAGCGAGGTGATGATCAATGGCGGGCCGAGCGGCCGAACCGGAAGTGATCTGGGCGCGCCCCGAGCGTGCGGGCCGTGGCCCGAAGCCCGCGTACAGCAGGGCGGACATCGCGGCGGCAGCCGTCCGCATCGCCGACGCGGACGGCATCGACGCGCTCTCCATGCGCAGAGTCGCGGGCGAGCTCGGCTGCGGCACGATGTCGCTCTACAACTACGTGCCGCGCAAAGAAGACCTCTACGAACTGATGGTCGACGCGGTGAGCGGCGAGTACGCACTGCCGGCGGGGCCGCCGGGCAGCGACTGGCGCACGGAGATGCTCGCCCTGGGCCGCCAGACGCGCGGCATCATGCGACGCCACCCGTGGCTGCCCCGGATCATGTCGCCGCTCTACGGCTTCAGCCCGAACGCCCTGCGCTACCTGGAGCACTGCCTCGGCGCCCTGGAAGGGCTCGACGCGCCCTACGGCACCAAGATGGAGCTCATCGGGATGGTCAACGGCTCGGTCATGACGTACGTCGCCAACGAGTTCGCCATGGCGGAGCGGGCGCGGGCCCTGCCGTGGTCGGAGGAGCAGGAGCAGCAGGTGCGGTTCGCGTATCTCGCCGGGCAGGTCGCCGACGGGGAGTATCCGCAGCTCGCGGCGGCGCTCACGGAAGGGCCCGCTCCGGGGGACGCCGACGAGCTCTTCGAGCGGATGATGAACCGGCTCCTGGACTCGTTCACCTGACCGCGTCCGAGGACCCTATGCCAGGGCCGTGATCCAGCGGCGCGAGAATGGTGCGATGGATCATCACTTCGTCGGCATCCCCGAGTTGACCGGCGCTCCCGTCCCCCGTGTCGCGGTCGTCGTCGACGTCATGCGCGCCTTCACCGTGGCCGCCTGGGCCTTCTCCCGCGGAGTCGAGCGGATCGTCCTCGCCCCGACACAGGGCGAGGCGCTCGCCCTGAAGGAGAGCCACCCGGGCTGGCTGGCCCTCAAGGACGGAGCTCCGGCGCCGGGCTTCGACGCGGTGAACTCGCCCGGCCTGCTCAGGTCCCGCGATTTCAGCGGTCGCACGCTGGTGCAGAAGACGACGGCGGGAACGGTGGGCGCGCTGGCCGTCGCGGACGCGCCGCTGGTCCTGTGCGCGAGCTTCGTGGTGGCCGGTCCGACCGCGCGGTTCCTGCGGGTCGAGGACTGCGGCCCGGTGACGTTCGTCGTCACCGGCGAGGACGGCCGGGCCGACGAGGACCTGGCCTGCGCCCAGTACATCGGCCGGCGCATGGCCGAGGGCGACGTCGATGCGGGCCCCTACCGACACCGCGCCAGGACATCGCGCGCCGCGGCGGACCTGGCCGCCGGGCTGCGCAGCGGATACCACCCCGACGACGTCGATCTCTGCCTGGAGATCGACACGTTCCCCTTCGCGATGGTGGCCCGTCAGGAAGACGCGCTGACGGTGCTGCGTCCCGTCCCGGTGCCGGACACGGCGTCCTGATCCTCCTGGTCCCGGAACTCCATCCGGGCCAGCTCGCCGCGTGATGCCACGCCCAGCTTCGGATAGGCGTTGTAGAGGTGGTAGCCCACCGTGCGCGGCGACAGGAACAGCTGGGCGCCGATGTCCCGGTTGGTCATGCCGGTCGACGCGAGCCGTACGACCTGGCGCTCCTGCGGGGTGAGCCGTTCCAGGGGCGCCGTGTCGCCGGTGTGCCGTGCCCGGCTCTCGCCGGTGGCCCGCAGTTCGGCGCGGGCCCGCTCGGCCCACGGCGGCGACGCGAGCAGCTCGAAGGTGTCGAGGGCCGAGCGCAGCGGCTTACGGGCCTCGCTCCTGCGGCCCGCTCGGCGCAGCCACTCCCCGAAGAGCAGCTCCGTGCGGGCCCGTTCGAAGGGGCGGCCGTCGTCGGTGTGCAGGGCGAGGGCTTCCTCGTACGCCGGTCCTGCCTCGGTCTCCGGGGCGAGCAGCGCACGGCATCGGGCGGCGAGCGCCGCGGCCCAGGCCGTCCCCGTGTGTCCGGCCCACTCGGCGAAGACCTCCGCCAACTCCCTTACCGATGCGCCCTGTCCGGTCCGCACGGCGGCCTCGACCCGGTCCGGCACGCAGTACAGGACGACGATCGTGTGCCCCGACGGGCTCGCGGCGACGTCCTCGTACGCGCGAAGGGCGGCTTCGTAGCGGCCAAGTCCGAGCTCCAGCATGGCGATCGCGATACCGCCCCACACCTGGCCCGGCATGACCTGCCGCAGATCACCCTTGGCGGCCAGCTCGCAGCAGCGCTCCTCGTCGCCGTCGAGTGCCGCGAGATAGGCGAGGACGCCCGACAACTGCCCTGCGTAGTGCGGCTGCCCGGTGTCCTGCGCGATCCGCAGACCCTCGGCGGCGCCCGCCAGGGCGCAGCCGTGACGGCCCAGGAAGATGCGCGCGCGGGTCCGCAGGAGCAGCACGAGCGGCAGCGGGCCGAGCGCGCCCTGCTCGCGGCACTCGCGGTCCAGCTCGGCGGCGAGTTCGTTGCCGGTCTCCAGATCGCCGAGCGGTGAGAACCAGGAGGCGATCGAGACGCGTTCGCGCAGGGTGTGTCCGCGCTCGTGGCGCTCGGCCCGCAGGCTGTCGAACAGCGCCCGCAGCGGCGGGAGTCCGCCGCGCGGGTCGCCCGCGGCGAGCCGGGCGAGGCCCTGGGCGGCGGGCAGATAGGGCAGGGCGCCTTGGGGAGCCCCGAGATCGAGCCCCGCGATCCGGTGGCTGATCTCGTCGATCGACTGCCGGTGCCCGGAGAGCCAGGCGGAGGTCATCGCCTCGTACGCCATGAACGCGGCCGTCCCTGGCGTGTGCGGGGCGATCTCGGCGGCCGTGTCCAGAAGTACCGAGTACGAGGCGTCGAGGCGGCCCTGTTCACGGGCGACGGCGGCGCGCACCTGCGCGAGCTGGGCGAGGACGGCCGGGTCGGTCAGGTGCGGGGCCGCGCGCAGGGCGAGTTCGGCGGCGCGTTCGTTCTGGCCCGCGTCCGCGGCGGCCGACGCGGCGAGCGCGAGGCGCCGGGCGCGGTGCGTGCCGTCCGGGCTGAGCTGGGCGGCGCGCTCACAGGCGGCGGCGACGGCCGCGTAGCCGCCGCGGGCCCGTGCGTGCTCGGCGGTCTGCTCCAGGATCCCGGCGACGTACTCGTCGGGCTCCGTCGTGGCCGCCGCCAGATGCCAGGCCCGGCGGTCGATGTTGCCCACGCAGGGCAGGGCGTCGGCGAGTGCGCGGTGCGCGGCGATGCGGTCGCCGACGGGGGCGCTCTGGTAGGCGGCGGCGCGGATCAGGGGGTGCCGGAAGGCGAGGCGCCCGCCGTCCAGGGAGAGCAGTTCCTTGCGCTCGGCGGGCTCCAGATCGGTGACGGTGGCGCCGAGCTTGCCCGCCGCTGCCGCCGTCACGGCCAGATCGCCGGTGCCTTCCGCCGCCGCGATCACCAGCAGGGTGCGGGTGGCCTGTGGCAGTCCGGCGATCCGGTCCGCGAAGGTGCGCAGGAGGCGGGAGTGTCTCGGCAGGGAGCTCAAGTGGTAGCTGTAGGCGGGTATGTGTCCCTCGCGCTGGGCGGCGGGGAGCTCGCGCAGGGCGAGCGGGTTGCCGCCGGACTCGCTGCGGATCTGCTCGCGTACGTAGCCGGGGAGATCGCCCGCGTGCTCGGCGAGGAGCTCACCCGCGGCCTCGTCGTCGAGCCCGGTGAGCCGCAGCTCGGGCAGGCCCTGGGCGGGGAAGGGCGGTGCGTGCGCGTCGCGGGCGGCGAAGACCATCACCACGCCTTCGGCGGCGAGGCGCCGGGCGGCGAAGAGGAGGGCGTCCGCGGAGGCCTGGTCGAGCCAGTGGGCGTCGTCGATCAGGCAGAGGAGGGAGGCGGCGGGCTTCGCCGTGCTGGTGGAGGGGGCTGAAGGGCCGGTGGGGCTGGTGGGGCTAGTGGGGCTGGCGGGATCGGCGAGGTCCGCCAGGAGCGTCAGGACGGCGAGGCCGATGAGGAAACGGTCCGCCGCCTGTGCGCCGGGCGCGAGGCCGAGCGCGGCGCGCAACGCCTTGGCCTGCGGCTCAGGCAGGTCGTCGATCCGGTCGGTCACGCGGTGCAGAAGCAAGTGCAGTCCCGCGAAGGGGAGTTCGCTCTCGGCCTCTATTCCGGTTGCCTGCAGCAGGCGCATGTGGTGGGCTGCGGCGTGCCGGGCGGTGTGGTCGAGGAGCCCCGACTTGCCGATGCCTGCCTCTCCTCGCACGACGAGGGCTCCGCTGTGGCCCTGCCGGGCCTTGGCCAGCAGTTCTTCCAGCTGAGCGGTTTCCCCGGCGCGTCCGTAGAGCATGAGGTGACCCTAGCGGGCGGGGTGGGGCCGGTGGTCCGCGCGCGGGCGCGTGGGTCTGCTCGACGACGAGAGAGGACGGCATGGAGCCGTTGGAACTTCGCCGCGCGGTGGCGGCAGGGCGGGCGACCGCTGCGGAGTTGGGGCTTGAGGTCGACGACGTGACCGTCATCCACGACTCGGACCGTGTCGCGCTGCGTCTGACCCCTTGCGACGTCCTGGCGAGGGTCGCGCCCGCCGGGCACCTGGCTGACGCGGAGTTCGAAGTGGAGGTCGCCCGCCGTCTCGCCGCAGCGGGCGCTCCGATCGGTGAGCTGGAGCCCCGGGCCGGCCCCCGCGTCCATGTGCGGGACGGCTTCGCCATCTCGCTCTGGACCTACTACGAACCTGTGGGATCAGAGATCGCACCGGCCGACTACGCGGACGCGCTCCGACGCCACCATGCCGCTCTGCGCCAGACCGACCTGAACGCCCCGCATTTCACCGACCGGATCGCCGCGGCGCTCAGAGAGGTGGACGACGCGGGGCGATCCCCCGCCTTGTCCGCTGGCGACCGGAGGTTCCTGAGCGACACGCTCGCTGGACTGAGCGCCACGATCGGCAGGGACAGAACGGGCGACCAGCTCCTGCACGGCGAACCGCATCCGGGCAACCTCCTCAACACGAAGCAGGGGCCGCTCTTCGTGGACCTCGCCACGTGCTGCCGCGGACCGGTGGAGTTCGACCTCGCCCATGCACCCGAGGAAACGGGCCGGCACTACGCGGGGTCGAACCCCGCCCTGATCCACCACTGCCGCGCCCTGAACTGGGCGCTGTTCTCGGCCTGGCGCTGGCGCGGGGCCGACCAGATGCCGAACCGGAGCCACTGGAGAGCGGAGGGCCTAACCCGGCTACAAGCCGCACTCGCGCGCTGCGGGCGGAGGTGACCCTGGGGCGCGGCTCGTCCGAACGGGCCCTGTGGCCCAGCGGCCGAGCTGGCCCCGAGGCACGGCGGCCCGAGCTGCCCCCGAGGCACGGCGGGCCGAGCTGACTCCGGGGCGTGGCCGTCTGAGCTGGCCCCGAGATGGCGGGCTGAGCTGACTCCGGGGCGTGGCCGTCCGAGCTGGTCCCGAGATGGCGGGCTGAGCTAACCCTGAAGCACGGCGGACGAGTTGGCCCTGGGGTGCGGTGGCCCGAGCTGGCCCCGAAGCACAGCAGGCCGAACTGCCCTCGGGGCGCGGTCGTCCGAGTTGCCCCCGAGACCTGGCGGGCCGGGCTGACTTCGAGGTGTGGTCGCCTGAGCTGGCCCCGAGCCGCTGTCGCCCGAGCTGCCCCCGAAGCACAGCGGACCGAACTCGCCCCCGGGCGCGGTCGCCCGAGCTGGCCCGAGGCGCAGCGGGCCGAGCTGACTTCGAGCCGCTGTCGCCCGAGCTGCCCCCGAAGCACAGCGGACCGAACTGGCCCCCGGGCGCGGTCGTCCGAGCTGGCCCGAGGCGCAGCGGGCCGAGCTGACTTCGAGCCGCTGTCGCCCGAGCTGCCCCCGAAGCACAGCGGACCGAACTGGCCCCCGGGCGCGGTCGTCCGAGCTGGCCCGAGGCACAGCGGCCCGAGTCGGCCCCGAGGCACAGCGGGCCGAACCTGTTCCCAAGCACAGCGGACCCAACTGGCCCCGAGGCACGGTCGCCCCAGCTGCCCCCGAGACACAGCTGACCGTCAGCCCACGAGGCGCAGACGCCAGCTCAAGGCGCCGCCCACGTCAGCACCACCTTGCCCCGCCCATGGCCCCGCTCCACCTCCCGTTGTGCGTCCGCCGCCCGCTCCAGTGCGTATTCGCCGCGGATGTGCACCCGCAGCGCCCCCTTCGCGTACAGCCCGGTCATCTCGGCCAGGCGGGCCGCCGTTCTCGTGCCGGTTAGTTCGGGCAGGCCCAGGCGGCGGGCCTCCTCCGTGGCGACCATCGTGATGACCCGGTCGGCGTGCCGGGACACCGCTGCCGACGCGCGCAGCGCTTCCGCGCCCGCGCCGTCCAGTGCCGCGTCCACGCCCTGCGGGGCGATCGCGCGCACCCTGGCCTCCAGGCCCTCCCCGTACGTCACCGGGATCGCGCCCAGCGCCCGCAGATGGTCGTGGTTGGCCTCGCTCGCCGTGCCGATGACCGTGGTCGCGCCCCACGCCTTCGCCAACTGCACCGCCAGCGTGCCGAGTCCGCCCGCCGCCGCGTTGATCAGGACCGTGTCGCCGGGTCCCACCCGCATCGCGCTCAGCGCCAAGTGCGCGCCCTGCGCGTTGCCCGAGAAGCCGCCCGCCACCGTCCACTCCATCTCGTCCGGCTTGGCGACCAGATTCTCCTCCGGGACCACGACGTACTGTGCGTACGAACCGAGGAGGGAAAAGCCGAGCACCGGATCGCCCGGCCCGAAGCCCATGACCCCGGAGCCGATCGCGTCCACCGTCCCCGCGAACTCGTTGCCCGGCACGACGGGGAACACCGCCCCCGGCGGCCTGATCACGCCCTCCCGCAGCCCGATGTCGAACGGCATCACACCGGCCGCCCGCACCCGCACACGGACCTCGCCCGGACCCGGCTCGGGGACGGGCAGATCCATCGGGCGCAGCACCTCCGCCGGGCCGTATGCCGTGAACGCGGCGGCGCGCATCGTCGTAGAAGTAGAAGTAGAAGTAGAAGTACTAGCAGCAGTGTTTGTTGTCATGATGGTTCCGTTCTTGAGTTGTCGCAGCTGTTGAAGTGCGCGCAGGCGCGCCGGAATTGCTGGGGCCGGCCCCTGGTTCATGGCCTCAGGACCACCTTGCCGACCGTCCCCCGCCCCAGCAGCGCCGCGTGCGCCGCCCCCGCGTCCCGCAGCGGGAACGTCGTCACCGCCGGTACGAGCGTGCCGCGCGCCGCCTCCTCAAGTGCCCGCTCCTGGAGGCCGCGCAGGCCCCCGGGGACCCGCGCGATCCGCGGACCCAGCGCGTACGTCGCCGTCAGGAGTCTGCTCCGGAGGTCCTTCGTGCCCAGCTCCGTGGGCTTGCCCGACGACCAGCCGTACATCACCAACCTGCCGCCGAAGCCCAGAAGTTCGAGCGCCGCACGCCCCGCGTCGCCGCCCACGCTGTCGAAGGCGACGCTCACCTCGCGGCCCCCTAGCGCCGCGCGCACCTTCCGGGGCCAGTCGGGCTCGTTGTAGTCGACGGCCACGTCCGCGCCGAGGTCCCGCACCCGTGCGGTCTTCCCGGGGCCGCCCGCCGCGCCCACCACGGTCGCGCCCGCGTTCCGCGCGGCCTGCACGAGGAGCGTGCCGATGCCGCCCGCCGCGGCCGTCACCAGCGCCACGTCGTCCGGTTCGAGCGCGGCGACGTGCAGGATGCCCAGCGCCATCCGGCCGGTGCCGACCATGGCGATCGCGGCCTCGTACGACAGTGTGTCGGGCAGCGGGAACAGCGCGTCCGTCTCGCGCACGGCCAACTCCGCGTAGCCCGCGTTGACCAGACCCAGGTGGGTCACCACCCGCCGGCCGAGCCACTCCTCGTCCACCCCCTCGCCGAGAGCGTCGACGATCCCCGCGACCTCCCGGCCCGGGGTGATCGGCAACTCGGGCATCGGGAAGGGGAGTTCGCCGGCCGCTCCCTGCTGGAGCGCGGTGTCCAGGAGGTGGACCCCCGCGGCCTCGACGGCGATACGGACCTGGCCGGGGCCCGGCACCGGGTCGGTGACCTCCTCGTACCGCAGGTTCTCGGGACCGCCGAACGCGTGCAGTCGGATCGCTCGCATGGTCAACTCGCCTTCGTCGTACGGAGATGTGCCCTCGGCCGGGCCGTCCGTGGATGCCGCGCCGGCTGTCGTGCCGACACCGGCAAAGCTAGGGAGGGCGGCGGCTGCGGCGCCTCTGTCGGACGACCGGGATCATGACGGGGCGGTGACCGGGTGCTGTCCCGGGCAGTGACCAGGTACTGACCGGGGTTCCGCCGGCCGGTCCTTCCCAGTCGTACGACAGAGGCGCCGGACAGGACGCTGTTCCTAGCGTCGACCCCATGACGCACGCGACCTGTGACACCACGCCCCCCGCCGAGACCGCCCCCACGAAGACCCGCTGGACGCCGGTCGCCGTCATGGCGCTCGCCATGCTGATGGTCACCCTGGAGCTGAGCCTCTCCTCCGTGACGCTGCCCGCGATCGGCGGCGACCTCGGCGTCGGCACGTCCGCGACCCAGTGGGTCCTCCTCGCCTACGCCCTGCCGACGGCCGCGCTCGCGATACCCGCGGGACGGTGGACCGACCGCGCCGACCTCCGTGCCGTGTTCCTCCTCTCCGTCCCCGCGATCGGGCTCACCAGCCTCCTCGCGGCCGCCGCGCCCAACCTCCCCGTGCTCCTGGCGGCCCGCGTACTGCAGGGCGTCGCGGGCGCCGTGGCCGTCTCGGTCTATCTGCCGGTGGTCGTCGCCGTCGTACGGCCCGAGCAGCGGGGCCGCGCGATGGGCTACATCGCCACGATCATGCCGATCGGCTCGATGGGCGGCTCGTCGCTCGGCGGCTTCGTCGTGGACGCGTACGGCTGGCGGGCCGTGATGCTGATGAAGATCCCGGTCCTGCTCGCCGTGATCTGGCTGGGGGCACGCCACATCCCGTCCACCGGCGGCGGGCTCAGGCGTCCCGACCGGTCGCTGGTGGGCGACGGCGTCGTCCTGGGCGGCTCGGTGACCGCGCTCCTGGTGGCCTTCGACCGGATCGAGGCCGGACAGGGCGCCGTCGCCGCGGTGTTCGCGGTGGCAGCCGTCGCGCTCGCGGTGTGGTGGACACGGCTGCGCTCGGCGCGCCCGGTGATCGGTCTCCTGCGGCGCAGGACCATCGGCCTTCCGGTCCTCTCGCTCCTGCTGACCGGCACGTTCGTGGGGCTCTCCTACTTCCTGCTGCCGTTCTACGTCGCCGACGTCCTGCACGGGAGCGCCGCCATGACGGGCCTCGCGATGGTCTTCTTCATCGGCGCCGTCGCCCTCTGCTCGCCGGTCAGCGGGCGCCTCGCCGACCGGTTGCCCGGCAGGCTCCTGGGTTCGGCGGGGCTGCTCCTGGTCATCGGCGGGCTGCTGAGCATGCTGACGCTCGGCTCCGGCGCCGGTCTCCTCGACATCGCCTGGCGGCTCGCCCTGATCGGCGTGGGGCAGGCGCTGTTCGGTACACCCGTGAACGCCTCGCTCCTGGCCGCCGCGCCGCCCGACCTGGTGGGCACCATCGGCGGGGTCGGCAACACCTTCCGCACCCTCGGCTTCACCGTCGGCCCCGCGATCGCGGCGCTCGCGTACGGCCTGGGCGGCGGGGGAGCGGGCGGCTTCCGCACCGGGGTCGCCGCGCTCGCCCTGCTGCAGGTCGCCGGCCTGGTGGCGCTGCTCGGGTCGGGCGGGGGCCGGGAGGAGCGGGGCCGGTGACGCGGGCCGGGCAGCCCCGAAGCTCAGATCAGGAGTTCAGAACGGAAGCTCCTGAGCCCAAGAGCTCAGATCAGGGCGAACTGGCCGCCCGGACCCTCCTCGCGGTGGTCGAGCACCGACGCGGGGCGCCGCGCGGCATCGGGCACGGGTAGCACGCCCGCCCGGCGCAGCTCGTCCGCAGTGATCCCGGGGCCGAGCCCGCCCGCCAACTCCTCCTGAAGCGGACGGATCTCCGCCAGCAGCGCGAGCACCGTGATCAGCTCGAGCAGCTCGGACGTCCACGCCTGCGGCCACTCCACGGGACGGATCGCCTCCAGGGAGCCCGGCTCACCCGCCGCCATGCGCCGCTCGAACCACAGCTCAAGCACCCGCACGCCGCTGACCTCGAAGTCCCACGCCTCCCGGGGCACCGGCGAGATGCGTCCCTCGTCGACGCACAGCGCCTCTTCGTCGGCGTCGTACGAGAGCTGCGCGGGGCGGGCGGGCAGCGGCGCCCGTACGTAGGGCCGCCGTCCGCCGGGAAGCTTCGGCCGCGCCCCGTCACCGCGCGCCTGGAGCGCGAGCACGCGGTGCCCCAGCTCCGTGCCCCGCCCCCAGATCCCCGCGTCCGACGTCAGAGGCACCCGGCAGCCGCCCGGCGAAGCCTCCGCGACGGCCAGCGTCCAGGCCAGCAGGTCCCCGGCGCCGACGCCTCGGCCGAGCGCGCCGGAGAGATGGGCGAGCAGCCCCGGCGCCACATTGGCCTCGCGCCCGCCGGGTCTGCGGAACAGCGGACGGATGCGCCCCGGCCGCCCGGCGGGGGAGCGGCCGTCCGGCAGTACGGCGGAGGCAAGGACCGCGGGCCCCGTGGAGCCGGTGACGTACCCCTGCTCGACGAGGAACAGCTGCCCCTCGCCCGCCACCCGCCACAACTCGGGGCGAGCGGCGTCGATGAGCCGGTGGTCCGGGATCAGCCACTGCTCGTCGAAGGGGCCGTGCAGGACGCGCACCGGATCGGGGCAGGGGCCCGCCGCGGCGGCCAGCGGGACGGTCGCGCCCTGGTGGCCGGGGAGTTGGGCGACCGCGGTGTGCAGGGTGCGCGAGCGCGAGGGGGAGAGGAGCTTCTCGCGCTGTGCGGTGTCCGCCCGCACGAACGCGGCCCACCGGGCTCTGAGGGATGCGGCGTCCGGTCCCATCGGCCACCCGCGGCCCGGCCGGAGCGGTGCGACGGACCACGGCATCAGGTCGGCGAGCAGCGCCGCTTCGTCGTGCGTCACGCCCGGCATCGTACGTCGAGACCCTTACGTCGCGTCGAGGGTGACCGTGAAGGAGAAGCGGTCGCCGCGGTAGTGGATGCGTGCCACGTCCAGGGCGCGACCCTCCTCGTCGTACGTGATGCCCGTGTAGTGCAGGATCGGGCTGAGCAGCGGCACTTCGAGCAGGCGGGCCGTCTCCGGGTCGGCGAGCGTGGCCTCGACGGTGTCGGTGATGCGGCTGATGCGGGCGCCCACGACGTCGCGCAGGACCTTCGTCATGGGCCAGCGCGCCAGATCGTCGAGGTCGACGCGGTCCGCGAGCTCGGGGCGGATGAAATTGTGGGCGTGATTGGTCGGTTCGCCCGTCTTCTCGTCGCTGCGCAGCCGGTGGTACGTCGCCACCTCGGTCAGATCCGGGAAGTGCTCGGCCAGTTCGGCGGAGACCGGAGCCGTGCCGTGCGCGAGCAGCTGGGTGCTCATGCCCGACTGCTGGGCCACGATCGCGTCGACCGAGCCGAGCAGCCGGACCGGGGAGCCGCGCTGGGCGCTCGGCTCTATGAACGTGCCGCGCCGCCGGTGCCGGGTGATCAGTCCCTCGTCCTCGAGCTCCTTGAGCGCCTGGCGCATGGTCAGGACGCTCACTCCGTAGTGCCCCGCCAGCTGCTCCTCGGTGGGCAGCCGGAGCGGGGCGTCGGGGGTGCGGCCGAGTATCGAGGCGCGCAGGGACTGCGACACCTGGTACCAGAGCGGCAGTTTGCGATTCAGGACGATCGAGTCCGGGGCGAAAGCGGTCACGGTCTCTCCGAATCAGTCCGAGTCTGTCCGCGGTGGCTTCGAAACGGATCCGTCATGAGGTCAGTTTCGAAAATGGCGCTCCAGACCCTCCCACACATTGTCGTATCCGCGCTGTAGATGGGAGGCCTGAGCTGCCTGTTCGGTGGCCGTCACCGGCCAGCGCGTCTCGAACATGAAGGCAAGCCCGTCGTCGATCTTCTGCGGCTTCAGCTCGGCCGCCGATGCCTTCTCGAAGGTGTCGCGGTCGGGCCCGTGCGCCGACATCATGTTGTGCAGCGAGCCGCCGCCGGGCACGAAGCCCTCGGCCTTGGCGTCGTACGCGCCCTCGATCAGGCCCATGTACTCGCTCATCACGTTCCGGTGGAAGTACGGCGGCCGGAAGGTGTCCTCGCCGACCAGCCAGCGCGGCGCGAAGACCACGAAGTCGACGCCCGCGAGGCCCGGGGTGTCCGAGGGCGAGGTGAGCACCGTGAAGATCGACGGGTCCGGGTGGTCGTAGCTGATGCTGCCGAGGACGTTGAAGCTGCGCAGGTCGTAGACGTACGGGACGTGGTTGCCGTGCCAGGCGACGACGTCGAGCGGCGAGTGGTCGTACGTGGCCCGCCACAGGTTGCCGCAGAACTTGTTCACGACCTCCACCGGGCGGTCGTCGTCCTCGTACGCGGCGGTCGGAGCCCTGAAGTCCCGTGCGTTGGCGAGGCCGTTCGCGCCGATCGGTCCGAGATCGGGGAGCTGGAAGGCCGCTCCGTAGTTCTCGCACACGTACCCGCGTGCGCTCTCGTCGAGCAGCTCCACGCGGAAGCGGATCCCGCGCGGGATCAGCGCCACGTCGCCCGGCTCGGCGCGCAGCAGCCCGAACTCCGTGCGAAGGAGCAGGCCGCCCTGCTCGGGTACGACGAGGAGTTCGCCGTCCGCGTCGCTGAACACCCGGTCCGTCATGGAGGAGTTGGCGTGGTAGAGGTGCACGGCCATGCCGGTGCGCTGGGTCGCGTCGCCGTTGCCGCCCAGGGTCCACAGGCCCGCGAGGAAGTCCGTGCCGGGGGCGGGCTCGGGGAGCGGGTTCCAGCGCAGCCGGTTGGGGTCGGGGACCTGTGTGAACGGCGCCGTGCGGAGCGCGCCGTTGTCCACGCGGGTGAACGCCGGGTGCGCGGCCGAGGGGCGGATGCGGTAGAGCCACGAGCGGCGGTTGTGCGCGCGGGGCTCGGTGAAGGCGGTGCCGCTCAGCTGCTCCGCGTACAGGCCCAGCGGTGCGCGCTGGGGGGAGTTGCGGCCGTGCGGCAGGGCGCCGGGCACGGCTTCGGAGCTGTGTTCGTTGCCGAAGCCGGAGAGGTACGTCAGTGCCTCCGCCGTCTTGCGCGCGCCGCTGGCGTCCGCACGTCCCGCCTCGCTGGTGTGTTCCCGGCTCATCATCGCTCCCTCGTCAACGATTCCTATGGGACACCGTAGGATTCGCGTTTTCCTTCCGCAAGGGGGATCCATGGATGTGAACAATGCTCTACTCTCCCGGGGATGCCCCACCCTGATCGCCGCAAGCCCTCGCCGCCCCCGAAGACCCTGCGCCGCGTGCCCGTGCAGGAGCGCAGCGCCGAGCGTCTGACCCGCATCCTCGACGCCTGCGCCGACCTCCTGGACGAGGTCGGCTACGAGGAGCTGAGCACCCGCGCCGTCGCCGTCCGCGCGGGTGTCCCGATCGGCTCGGTCTACCGCTTCTTCGGCAACAAGCGCGCCATGACGGACGCCCTGGCCCACCGCAATCTCGACGCGTACGGAGAGCGTGTCGCGGCGCGCATGGCCGGGGTGGAGGGCGGCGACTGGCGCGGCGCGGTCGACGCGGCCTTCGACGAGTACCTCGCCATGAAGCGCACCGTCCCCGGCTTCGGGCTCGTCGACTTCGGCGTCCCCTCGGCCCCCGACGCGATGCCCGACGCCAACTCGGACGTCGCCGAGCGGGTGGCGGGGCTGCTCGCCGCCCACCTGGACCGGCCGCTGGACGAGAAGCTGCGCCGCATGGTGCTCGTCGGCGTGGAAGCGGTGGACGCGGTCCTGCAACTCGCCTTCCGGGCGCACCCGTCGGGCGATCCCGCCCTGATCGACGAGACGCGGACCCTGCTGCACTCCTACTTCGCGGGTTCACTGGACTGAACCGGGGCCGGACCGGGATCGAACCGGGACCGGACCGGGGTGCGCGGTGCGGCGGTTTCGCGACGTGACCCCTCGGGGGTCCTGACGGCATGCATACCGGTCGGTATGGTGGGAGCGCACGTGCGCCGTAGCCGCCGCCCTGGAGGGTCCTCCATGCCCAGCACCGCCCTGCGTATCTGCCCTCTCTGCGAAGCCACCTGCGGGCTCACGCTCACCATCGAAGGACCGCCCGACGGCGCCGACGGCGCGCGGGTGACCGGCGCCCGCGGGGACCGGGACGATGTGTTCAGCCACGGCTTCATCTGCCCCAAAGGCGCCTCCTTCGGAGAGGCCGACTCCGATCCCGACCGCCTGAAGGGGCCGCTCGTACGCAAGGACGGCGTACTCCAAGAGGCAAGCTGGGACGAGGCGTTCGACGCCGTCGCCGCCGGGCTGCGCCCCTTGATCGAGCAGTACGGTCCGCAGGCGGTCGGTGTGGTGCTCGGCAACCCGAACGTGCACACCATGGCGGGCGGCCTCTACCCGCCCGTCCTGCTGAGCACCCTGGGCACCCGCAACATCTTCACCGCGAGCACCGTCGACCAGATGCCCAAACACGTCTCCAGCGGGCTCCTCTTCGGCGACCCGTTCGCCATACCCGTGCCCGACCTGGACCGCACCGACCATCTGCTCCTGCTCGGCGCCAACCCCCTGGACTCCAACGGCAGCCTGTGCACCGCGCCGGACTTCCCGGGCAAGCTGAAAGCGCTGCGCGCGCGGGGCGGCACGCTCACCGTCGTCGACCCGCGCCGCACCCGCACCGCGAAGCTCGCCGACCGCTACCTCGCGATCCGGCCCGGCGCGGACGCGCTGCTGCTCGCGGCGATGGTCCAGGTCCTCTTCGAGGAGAAACTCACCGACCTCGGCGCGCTGGACGAGCAGGTGGAAGGGGTGGACGACGTGCGCGAGGCCGTACGTCACTTCACCCCCGAGGCCGTCTCGGCGGCCTGCGACGTGCCCGCCGACACCATCCGGGCCCTCGCCCGCGAGCTCGCGGCGGCGCCCACCGCCGCCGTCTACGGCCGCGTGGGCGCCTGCACCGTCGCCCACGGCACGCTCGCCAACTGGCTGGTCGACGTCCTCAACGTCCTGACCGGCAACCTCGACCGGCCGGGCGGCGCCCTGTTCCCGCTCTCCGCCACCGACCGCGCGCCCCGCCCGGCAGGCCCCGGCAAGGGATTCGCGCTCGGCCGCTGGCACAGCCGCGTCAGCCGGCACCCGGAGGCCAAGGGGGAACTGCCGATCGCCGCGCTCGCCGAGGAGATCGACACCCCCGGAGACGGCGCGATCCGCGCGGTCGTGGCCGTCGCCGCCAACCCCGTCCTCTCGGCGCCCGACGGCGACCGCCTCGACAAGGCGCTGGCCTCGCTCGACTTCATGGTGAGCGTCGACCCCTATCTGAACGAGACCTCGCGCCACGCCCACGTGGTCCTGCCGCCGCCCCCGCCCTCCCAGAGCGCCCACTTCGACTTCGCCTTCAACGGATTCGCCGTACGCAACCAGGTCCGCTACACCCGCGCAGCGCTGCCCCTGGCGGACGGCAGGCCCCCCGAGACGGAGATCCTGGCCCGCCTCGTCCTCGCGGCCGGGGGCACGCACGGCGCCGACCCCGCGGCCGTCGACACGATGGTCGTCGAGCGGACCCTGAGCAAGGCGGTCACCGACCCGCACTCCGCCGCGTACGGCCGCGACCCCAAGGAACTCGCCGCCCTCCTCACCGGCGAGAGCGGCCCCGAGCTGCGCCTCGACCTGATGCTGCGCCTTGGCCCCTACGGCGACGGATTCGGCGCCCGCGAGGACGGTCTCACCCTGGAGCGGCTCCTCGCCCACCCGCACGGCATCGACCTCGGTCCGCTGGAGTCCCGCATCCCGCAGATCCTGCGGACCCGCAGCGGACGCGTGGAGCTCCTGCCGGGCCCGATCGCGGACGACCTGCCGCGCCTCACGGAAGCGCTGCGTGCCACCCCGGACGAGCTCGTCCTCGTAGGGCGCCGGCATCTGCGCTCCAACAACAGCTGGATGCACAACGTCCGCACCCTCACCGGCGGCTCCAACCGCTGCACCCTGCACGTCCACCCCGATGACGCGGCCCGCATCGGCCTGGAGAACGGCGGCCACGCGCGCGTGGAGGCCGCCGGGGGCTCGATCGCCGTCCCCGTGGAGGTGACCGACGCCGTGCGCCCCGGAGTGGTCAGCCTCCCGCACGGCTGGGGCCACGACCGCCCCGGCACACGCCTGGCCGTCGCGGCCGAGAACCCCGGGGCCAATGTGAACCAGCTCCTGGACGGAACCCTCCTCGACCCGCTCTCCGGAACGTCCGTGCTCAACGGCTTCCCGGTGTCCGTTACCGCCCTTGTTCCGGCAGCAACTCGTTGACCTGGAGTTTTGCGCTTATTGCTCGCACGTCAACATCTTGTTAACGCCGGATAGCGGGTCCTAACGTCAACCGGACCGCCAGACCTGGTGGGAGTTCGATGGTGAACGTTAGGTAGCCCCCATGCTGACAATCCTCGGATTCGTCATGATCGCCACCTTCCTGGTGCTGATCATGATGAAGAAGATGTCGCCGATCGCGGCACTGGTGCTGATCCCCGCGCTCTTCTGCGTGTTCGTAGGAAAGGGAGCCCATCTCGGGGACTACGTCCTCGAAGGCGTCGGGAATCTGGCGCCCACGGCGGCCATGCTCATGTTCGCCATCGTGTACTTCGGCGTCATGATCGACGTCGGCCTCTTCGACCCGATCGTCCGGGGCATCCTGCGCTTCTGCAAGGCGGACCCGGTGCGCATCGTGGTGGGCACCGCGCTGCTCGCCGCGATCGTCTCGCTCGACGGCGACGGCTCGACGACCTTCATGATCACGGTCTCGGCGATGTATCCGCTCTACAAACGCCTCAAGATGAGCCTCGTCGTCATGACGGGCGTCGCGGCCACCGCCAACGGCGTCATGAACACCCTGCCCTGGGGCGGCCCGACGGCCCGTGCCGCGACCGCGCTCAAGGTCGACGCCGCCGACATCTTCGTCCCCATGATCCCGGCGCTCGCCATGGGGCTCGTGGCCGTCTTCCTGCTCTCCTACGCACTGGGCCTGCGGGAGCGCAAGCGGCTCGGCACGCTCTCCCTCGACGAGGTCCTGGAGAAGGAGACCGCGAGCGAGACCGTCCTGGTGGGCGCTGGCGGCGGCGCCGGCGGCGGGCGCATGTCGCTCACCAAGAAGACCACCGGCGCAGCGGGGTCCGGAACGGACGCATCCGAGGGCCCCGGAGCTTCCGGCGAGGCCGATGACGATGACGACGACGGCTTCCAGGGGCTCGACCCGAACCGCTCCACCCTGCGCCCCAAGCTCTACTGGTTCAACGCCGGTCTCACCGTGGTCCTGCTCACCGCCATGATCATGGAGTGGCTGCCGATCCCGGTCCTCTTCCTGCTCGGCGCCGCGCTCGCCCTGACCATTAACTTCCCGCACATGCCCGACCAGAAGGCCCGTATCGCCGCCCACGCGGAGAACGTCCTCAACGTCACCGGCATGGTCTTCGCCGCAGCCGTCTTCACCGGCGTCCTCCAGGGCACCGGCATGGTCGACAGCATGGCCACCTGGCTCGTCGACGCGATCCCGGAGGGCATGGGCCCGCAGATGGGCCTGGTGACCGGCCTGCTGTCGCTGCCGCTCACGTACTTCATGTCGAACGACGGCTTCTACTTCGGCGTCCTGCCGGTCCTCGCCGAGGCGGGCCAGGCGCACGGCGTCAGCACCCTGGAGATCGCCCGCGCCTCCATCGCGGGCCAGGCCCTGCACATGTCGAGCCCGCTGGTGCCCGCCGTGTACGTCCTGGTCGGCATGGCCAAGGTCGAGTTCGGCGACCACACCAAGTTCACCGTCAAATGGGCCGTGCTCACCTCGCTCGTGGTGCTCGGCTCCGGAATCCTCTTCGGCATCATCTGATGCCATCGACACCGGGCCGCGCCTGGTTGCTGCGCCTTGTCATCGCCTTCGGCTTCGCGCAGGGGGCGGTGTCGATGGCGCGTCCGGCCGTCTCCTACCGGGCCCTCTCGCTGGGCGCCGACGAGGCGGCGATCGGCGTCATCGCCGGTGTGTACGCCCTGCTCCCGCTCTTCGCCGCCGTGCCGCTCGGGCGCAGGACGGACCACGGGCGGTGCGCGCCGCTCCTGCCGGTCGGCGTCGTCCTGATCTCGGGAGGGTGCGCGCTCAGCGGTACGGCGGGTTCGCTCGGCGCGCTCGCCGCGTGGAGCGGCGTGATGGGGCTCGGCCACCTCTGCTTCGTGATCGGCGCCCAGTCGATCGTGGCGCGGCAGTCCGCGCCCGACGAACAGGACCGCAACTTCGGGCACTTCACGATCGGCGCCTCGCTCGGGCAGCTGGTCGGGCCGATCGCCGCCGGGTCCCTCATCGGCGGCGACATGGGCCGGACGAGCTCCCTCGCCCTGGTCGTCTCCGGAGCGGTCGCCGCCGTCTCGCTCACCTCGCTGTGGCGCATCGAGCACGTCCGCCCCGCCGGTGGCTCGCCGAAGCGGGGGGACAGGGTGCCGGTGCTCGGCATCCTGCGCACCCGTGGCGTGCCCGCGGGGATCTTCATCAGCCTCGCGGTGCTCTCCGCGACGGACATCCTCACGGCCTACCTGCCGGTGGTCGGCGAGCACCGGGGCATCGCGCCCGCGACGGTCGGCGTGCTGCTCTCGCTGCGGGCCGCCGCGACGATCGCCTGCCGGCTCGTGATGACACCGCTGATCAACCTTCTCGGCCGTACGGTGCTGATCGTGGTCACGTGTCTGCTGGCCGCCGTGCTGTGTGCGGGGGTCGCGCTGCCGGTGCCCGTGTGGGGGCTGGGGGTGATGCTCGTGCTGCTGGGCTTCTGCCTGGGGGTCGGGCAGCCGTTGTCGATGACGACGGTGGTGCAGGCGGCTCCGGACGGGGCGCGGTCTACGGCTCTTGCGTTGCGGCTTACGGGTAATCGGCTGGGGCAGGTCGCTGCCCCAGCCGGGGCGGGGCTGATCGCGGGGGTTGCGGGGGTTGCGGCGCCGTTCGTGATGCTGGGCGGGTTGCTGTTGGTGGCGGCCGGGTTGGGGCTGAGGCGTGGTAGCCCTGCGGGGCCCTCCCCAATCCCGCCCCTTCCCGAAACTGGGGGCTCTGCCCCCAGACCCCCGCTCCTCAAACGCCGGAGGGGCTGACCCGGTCCCCCTACTTCACCCGCATCTCACACCTCATACTCCGCTCATGGCCCACGATCCGCTCAGGCCCCGTCAGGGTCAGCCGCACCCGGTGGTGGACCGTGGCGCTGGACGCGGCGACGCGGAGTTCCAGGGCGCCCGGGTCCACGATCCGGTGGCCCTCGGGGCCCGTGTACGAGGCCAGGTCCGCGTGGAACGTGGCGTGGACCTCCGCGGACTCGCCGGGCAGCAGCGGCACTCGGGCGTAGCCGACCAGGCGGGCCACGGGGAGCGCCACCCGGCCCACGGGGTCGTGGAGGTAGAGCTGGACGACCTCGGCTCCGGGGCGATCACCTGTGTTGGTGACCGTGACGCGCAGGGTCGTCTCGCCGTCCGTGGGCAGTTCGACGGAGGCTTCGGCGGCGGCAGGGGACACGTCCCATGCGAACGTCGTGTACGAGAGCCCGTGCCCGAACGGGAACAGTGGCGTCGGATCGAGGTTGCTCGCCTCGCCCCGGTGGCCGAGCGGGGGAGCCAGATACGTCCAGGGCTGGCCCGTCGGCTC
Source organism: Streptomyces sp. NPDC057302 (assembly GCF_042667685.1). NCBI lineage: Bacteria > Bacillati > Actinomycetota > Actinomycetes > Kitasatosporales > Streptomycetaceae > Streptomyces > Streptomyces sp. NPDC057302. The sequence goes on from NZ_JBHUZJ010000015.1 coordinate 99,197, forward strand.
GCGGGGCACGCCGACCGGCAGCCGCCCCGACGGATTGACCCGCCCCGAAAGCACGCCCGCGACGGCGCCGCCGCCCTCCTCGCCGGGGAAGAACGCCTGCACCACCCCGGCCAGACGGTCCGCCCAGCGCCCGAGCGCGTAGGGCCGGCCGGAGAGGAGCACCAGCACCGTGGGCACGCCCGAAGCGAGAGCCGCCTCGATGAACTCGCCCTGGCTGTCCGGGAGTTCCAGGTCCGCCGCGTCGCATCCCTCGCCCGACGTGCCCCGCCCGAAGAGCCCGGAGCGGTCTCCGGCCACGGCCACGCACACCTGCGCATCGGCCGGGTCCTCGACGAACGTGGCCCCCGGGAACTCCGCCCGCAGCGCCTGGAGCAGCGTCGGTACGGCGACGCCCATCGGCAACCCCGGGTGCTCGACGCCCACATGGCGCGGGAAGGTGTAGCAGCCGAGCATTGCCGCCGGGTCGTCGGCGAGCGGGCCGACCACGGCGATCCGCGTGTGGTGCGCCAGTGGGAGCGTGCGGCCCCTGTTGGCGAGCAGGACCACCGACTCCTCGGCCAACTCGCGCGCCAGCGCCCGCATATGGGGCGGGTCCAGGTCCACGGGCGACGGTGGGGGCGGAGTCGGCGTCCAGTCGGGGTCCAGGAGGCCCAGCTCGCACTTCTGGGTCAGTACGCGCAGCGCCGCCCGGTCCACCACGTCCTGCGGTGCGTCCCCCGCCCCGAAGCACCGCACCGCCGGGAGCTCGACGTCCACGCCCGCCGACAGGGCGAGCGCCGCCGCTCCCGCCCTGGAGTCGGTGACCCCGTGCGCCGACTCCAGGAAGGACACCCCGAAGTAGTCGGAGACGACCGTCCCCGCGAACCCCCATTCCTCGCGCAGGAGTTGGGTGAGAAGCGCCTGGTGGGCGTGGGCGGGGAGGCCGTCCAGGTCGTTGTACGCGGGCATGACGGAACGTGCGCCCCCGTCCCGTATCGCCATCTCGAAGGGAGGCAGGATGACGTCCGCCAGCTCGCGCGGGCCCATCGACACCGGGGCGTGGTTGCGGGCCCCGCGCGAGGCCGAGTACCCGGCGAAGTGTTTGAGCGTGGCGATGATCCCCGCCGACTGGAGACCCCGGACGTAAGCCGTGCCGATGGTCGCCACCAGATAGGGGTCCTCGCCGATGGACTCCTCCGTGCGGCCCCAGCGGGGGTCGCGTACGACGTCGAGGACCGGGGCGAGCCCCTGGTGGACGCCGACCGCGCGCATCGACGTACCGATGGACTCGGCCATCCTGCCGACCAGGTCGGGGTCGAAGGAGGCGCCCCAGGCGAGCGGCGTGGGGAAGACGGCCGCCTGCCAGGCGGTGAAGCCGGTGAGGCACTCCTCGTGCGCGACGGCGGGCAGGGCGAACCGGTTGGCGGCGCGCACGCGTTCCTGGAAGGCGGCGAGCCGGGCCGCGCCCTCGCCGGGTTCCACCGGCGCCGTACCGAAGGGGCGTGTCACCTGGCCGAGTCCGTGGGGGAGCAGCTCCTCCATGTCGACGCGCTGTGCCACCTCGTGCTGGAGCGGCGCCACATCGGCGCTCTCCTCCTGGGCATCCGATCCCGGCCAGACGCTGTAGAGCTGGGCGAGCTTCTCCTGTGCGGTCATCCGGGCGAGCAGGTCCGCGGCCCGCTCGGACGCGGGCAGCGTGGTGTCCTGCCAGGGGTGGACCATGAAACTCCTCAAGTCAGCGGCCGCCCGCGCCCATCAGACCGTCGACCAGCTGACGGCGGGCGAAGAGATACACGGCGAAGATGGGCACGACGGAAAGGACCACGGCGGCGAGCAGCGCGGGGACGTCGACGCGGAACTCGCCCACGTAGTCGTAGAGGCCGAGGGTGAGCACCCGGGACTCGGGGGACTGGGTGAGGATCAGCGGGAAGAGGAAGCCGTTCCAGGCCTGAAGGGCGGTGTACACGGCGGCCGTGGAGATGCCGGTGCGCGACATCGGTACGACCAGGCGCAGCAGGATGCGGACCGGGCCCGCGCCGTCGAGAGCCATCGACTCGTACAGCTCCTCGTCGATGTCCCGCATCGAGCCGGCGAGGATCAGCACGCTCACGGGCAGCGCGAACGCGGCCGTCGGCAGGATCACCGCGAGCAGCGAGTCGTACAGCTCCAGCTTCGTGATCAGCAGGAAGACCGGGATGATCACCGCCTGGGCGGGGATCGCGAGTCCGAGCAGGAACATCTGGAACAGGCGCTGGGCGCCCCGGCCCCGCGCCCGCACCACCGCGTAGCCGACACACACCCCGAGCACCAGGACGAGGGCGACACAGGCGACCGTCACCACCGCCGTGTTCAGGAGGTAGGTGAAGAAGCTGCTGTCCAGGACCTTGCGGTAGTTGTCCAGCGTCGGGTCGGTCGGGACGGAGAGCCCGCCCCGGTCGAAGTACGCGTCACGCGTCTGGAGAGTCGTGACGAGCAGGACGTACAGCGGCAACGCGATGATCACGAGCCAGAGCAGCGAGGCGACTCCGGCGGGGAGGTTCGGGCGCCCGCGCCGTCGGCGCCTCTGCCGGGGAGGCCGGGCGGGAGTGCGGGTGCCGGGCCGCTCCAGGGTGCTGGTCACAGGCCCTCCCTGGTGGAGCGCATCGCCGCGAAGCCGGTGAGCCGTACGAGCAGGAGCGAGATGCCCGTCGCGACCACGACCAGCGCCGTGGCGATCGCGCTCGCGTAGCCCATGTCGCGGGAGACGAAGCCGCTCTCGTACATCCAGTAGGGGACGATCGTGGTGTCCGTGCCGGGGCCGCCCTCGGTGAGGATCAGCACGGTGTCGAAGAACGTCAGCGCGCCGACCACCATCAGGACGGTCGATGTGATGACGGTGTTGCGCAGTTGCGGCAGCGTGATGTGGAAGAACTGCCGGACCGTGCCCGCCCCGTCGATCGACGCCGCGTCGTAGAGGGAGCGCGGGATCTGCCGGGCGCCGCCCTGGTAGAGCAGTGTGTGGAACGGGATGAACTGCCAGGCCGCCACGGAGATCACCGCACCGAACGCGCCGCGCGACGAGCCGAGCACGTCGCCGTCCGCGAAGCCGATCCACGGGCCGATGTCGGCGATCAGGCCGAAGGTGGGGTCCAGGAGCGTCTTCCACAGCAGCGCGAGCGCCACGGACGAGGCGAGCAGCGGCAGGAAGAAGATGGCGCTGAGCACCGCGCGGTTCTTCTGCCTGCCCGCCGCCCAGACGCCGAGCAGCAGCGCGATCGGCGTCTGGACGAGCCAGGTCAGCGCGGTGAGCAGCAGGCTCAGGACCACCGCGCCCCGCATCGTGGAGTCCTGCCACAGGCGGCTCCAGTTGTCCGTGCCGCGGAAGGAGGGCAGGCCGCCCAGACCGTCCCACTCGGTGAAGGAGAGATAGGCGACGAGAAGGAGCGGGCCGAGCGCGAAGCAGAGGAAGAACAGGGCGCCGGGCGCGGCCCACAGGAGGCCGGGGGGGCCGGGGCCGCGGGACGACGTGCTCACTTCACGTCCCGCATCGCGTCGGCGAAGCCCTTGGGGCTCAGATCGCCGTTGAAGAGCTTCTGCAGGTTGTTGGTGAGCGGCGAGGTGAACTTGGCGGGCAGTGCCTGGTCCCAGGAGAGCGTGAAGGACGGGGCCTCGCTCACCATGTCGTACTGATACGTGGCGTACTCGGGGTTCTCGTGCTCGGTGAGCTGCGCCTTCGCGTCCGAGGTCGCCGGTACGTCTCCGTTGGCGACGAGGTCCTCGGCGTAACTCCGCTGCGACGCGAACTTCAGGAACTTCACCGCCGCGTCGCGCCGTTCGCCCTTCTTGACCCGGGTGGCGTTGACCGACCAGTAGTTGGTGGGGTTGCCGACGACGTCCTTGGGGTCGCCCTTGCCGCCGGGCACCGCGGGGAACGAGGTCCAGCCCAGGCCCGACTTGGCGAACTCCTTCTGGTTGGCCTTCTGGTTGGCGTACTCCCAGCTGCCCATCAGGTGCATGGCGGCCTTGCCGCGGGCGAAGAGGGTGGAGGCGCCGTCCGCCGTGTAGTTGACGGACTTGTAGTTCTTGCCGAAGGCCCCGCGGTCGACCAGATCGCGGATCGTCTCGCCCGCCTTGATCATGGCGGGGTCGCTCCAGGCGGACTTGTCGCCGTCCACGATCTTCTGGAAGACCTCGGGGCCGCCGAACCGGTCGAGGAGGTACTCCAGCCACATCAGCTCGGTCCACGGATCGGCGCCCGCGAGCGCGAACGGCGTGACGTCCTTCTCCTTGAAGGTGTCGATCAGGTCGAGCATGTCGTCCCAGGAGGTGGGGGGCTGTGCGCCCGCCTCGCGGAAGACCTTCTTGTTGTAGAAGAGGATCACCGGTTGCATGCCGCGCATCGGAACGCCGTAGTACGTCCCGTCGATGCGGCCCGCGTCGAGGATCGAGGGGATGAACGCCTTCTTCAGCTCCGGGTCCTTCTTCATGTACGGGCCGAGGTCGACCAGCATGTCCTTGGCGGCGAAGTCGCTGATGGAACCGCCGCCCCAGTTGAAGAAGATGTCGGGGGCGTTGGCGGTGCCCATGGAGGTGCGCATCTTGTCCTGATAGCCCTCGCCGGGGATCTCGACGAGCTTGACCTTGACGTCCGAGGTCTTGTTGAAGCGGTCCACGACTTTGCGCTGTACGGAGGCCGACGGGTCGCCGTAGACCCAGGCCTGGAGCGCGGCGCCACCGCCGCCCGCGCTGTCCTGCGGTCCGCCGCTGCCACCACAGGCGGACAGGCCGGTGGCAGCGAGCGTCAGGGCCGCGGTGGCCAGGGCCGTACGGATGCGTCGGCGCGGTCGGAGCGATCTGCGCAGGGGAGGGGTAGGCATCGCGGCGCACCTTCCGGAAGAGTTCCGAAAATTATCGGTCGATGCGCACGGAAGTTACGGGCGGCGTCCGGACGTGTCAACGCTCCTGACAGGAAAGGGAGTTCGGATCCTTCGTACGAAGGGGGGCTCAGGCGGGCGGTGCCGTGCTGGCCCGCACCACGAGCTCCGTGGCCAGCTCGACGCGGGGCGAGGCGGGCTCCTCGCCGAGCGCGAGCCGCAGCACCGTGCGGGCCGCCAGCTTCCCCATGTCGGACAGGGGCTGGCGCACGGTCGTCAGGGGCGGAGCCGACCAGCTGACCTCCGGCAGATCGTCGAAGCCCACCACACTGAGGTCCTCGGGAACGCGCAGGCCGCGCCGCCGCAGGGCCTCGATGGCGCCGAGGGCCATCTGGTCACTGGCGGCGAAGAGCGCGGTCGGCGGCTCGGCGAGGGCAAGGAGCTCGCCCGCTCCGGCGAACCCGGACGCGTGGTAGAAGTCGCCCGGCACGATCAGCGCGTCGTCCACGGGCACGCCCGCGCTCTCCAGCGCCGCACGGTACCCGTCGAGCCTGGCCCGGGAGCACAGGAGCCTCGGCGGGCCCGCGATGAAGCCGATCCTGCGGTGGCCCAGCGAGAGCAGATGCTCCGTCGCCGCCATGCCGCCCGCCCAGTTGGTGGCGCCCACGGTCGGTGCGTCGAGGGCGGGTGATCCCGCCGGGTCGATCACGACGAGCGGCACGCCGAGCCGCCGCAGCTCGTCGTGGAGCATCGGTTCCAGGACGGAGGTCACCAGGATCACGCCGTCCGACGCGCGGGCCCGCAGGTTCTTCATCCACTGGCGGGCCGAGCCGGAAGCGCCGTGGATCGCGGAGACGACCGTGCCCGCACCGGCCGCGTGCGCCACTTCCTCGACACCGCGGATGATCTCCACGGCCCAGGGGCTGTCGAGGTCGTTGAAGACCAGGTCGACGAGGGCGGCGCGGCTTCCCGGCGCGGTCGCCCGGCGCTCGTAGCCGTGCTCCCGCAGCAGGTCCTCGATGCGCGCGCGGGTCTCCTCGGACACGTCGGACCGGCCGTTGACCACCCGCGACACCGTCGGCACCGAGACACCCGCCTGCCGGGCTATCTCCGTGATGGTCACCTTGCTCCTTGACCGGCTCACTTCCCCACCTCCCATGACGAGTCCCCGTCACGCCCTTACCGTTCCGGACGCATTCTCGAAACTTTGCAGAAGACTTCCGGAACACCGGAGTTGACGTGAAGCCTAGAGGAGAGGCTCCGTGCACGCAGACGTTCCCCGGAGGCGCCGGCTGCCTCCGGGGAACGGGGTACTGCCCGGGTGTGAACCGGGGTACTACTGGACGATCTTGAGCAGCTTGTTCGGCGAACCGGTGCCGGGGCTCGTGACCTTGCCCGAGGTGGCTCCGTTCACCAGCGCCGTGGAGACCTGCGCGGGCGTGGCCGAGGTGTGGCCGGCCAGGTAGACCGCCGCGGCGCCCGCGACATGCGGGGTGGCCATCGACGTACCGGAGATGGTGTTCGTGGCGGTGTCGCTGGTGTTCCAGCCCGCCTTGATCGAGACACCCGGCGCGAAGATGTCCAGGACCGAGCCGTAGTTGGACCAGCTGGCCTTGGCGTCCGTGTTGCTGGTGGCGCCGACCGTGATGGCGGCGGGGACCCGCGCCGGGGACGACGAGGAGGCGTTGACGCCCTCGTTGCCCGCGGCGACCGCGTAGCTGACGCCGTCGGCGATGGAGTTCTTCACCGCGTTGTCGAGCGTGGTGGAGGCGCCGCCGCCGAGCGACATGTTGGCCACGGCGGGGGCGCCCGCCGCGTGGTTGGAGGTCACCCAGTCGATGCCCGCGACGACACCGGCGGTCGTGCCGGAGCCGTTGTTGTCGAGCACGCGGACGGCCACGATCTTGGCCTTCTTGGCGACGCCGTACGTCTTGCCCGCGATGGTGGTGGCCACGTGCGTGCCGTGGCCGTTGCCGTCCTGGGCGGTGTTGTCGCCGTCCACGGCGTCGTAGCCGTTCACCGCGCGCCCGCTGATCTCGGAGTGCGTGATGCGCACGCCCGTGTCGATCACGTACGCGGTGACGCCCGAGCCCGCGGTGTCCGGGTAGGTGTAGGTGCCGGACAGCGGCAGGCTCGTCTGGTCGATGCGGTCCAGGCCCCAGGGGGCGTTGGACTGGGTCGCGTCGGCCTGGACCCGCCGGTTCTGCTCGACCGTCGCGACCGCGGGGTCGGCGGCGAGGCGTCTCGCCTCCGCCGCGCTCAGGTCGGCGGTGTATCCGTTGAGCGCGGACTTGAAGGTCTTCCGCACCGACCCGCCGTACCCGGATATCAGGCCCTTGCCCTGGGTCGAGGCGGCCTTGAGACCCGAGTCCTTCTTCAGCGTGACGAGGTAGCTGCCCTGGACGGCGTCGGCCGAACCGGCCCCGATCACGGTGCCTTCGGCGGGAGCGGCCTGGGCCGGAAGGGCGGTGACCGCACCGAACAGAGTGGCGGCGGTGGCGGTCGAGATCGCCGCGGCGATCACAGTCTTCTTGCTGCGCAGCATTGCCATTACGAGGGAGTCCTCCTCATAGGCGGCGCGCGCCCTGGGTCGGGCGGCGCAACTGTGGGGGCGTGTGCGTGATCGCACACACAGCCGGGAGCGGTGCGTTCCGCTCTCGGCGCGAACAGCAGACTGGAGGCTCTACGGGCGTAGATCAAGGGAGTTGGCGTCTTGACATGTGTCTGTCACGTGCACGAAACGGAATGCCGGCGGAACCCTCGGGGGGTAGGTGTCGACCCGGGGGGAATGTCCCCTGCTCCGACGCCCCTGGTGCCAAAAAACTATCAGCGCTAGTTTGGGGTGCGGACGAGGTCCTGACGACTATCTGAGGAGTGCCATGAAGGCCCACGACGGCATGTACATCGGCGGCGCCTGGCGGCCCGCCGTCGGTACGGACACGATCACGGTCCTGAACCCGGCCGACGAACAGCCGGTCGGTCAGGTCCCCGCCGGGACGGCACAGGACGTCGACGCGGCGGTACGAGCCGCCCGCGAGGCCTTCCCGTCCTGGGCCGCGACCCCGCCCGCCGAGCGCGGCGCGCTCATCGGGGCGCTGCGCGACCAGTTGGTGGCGCGCAAGGACGAGATCGCCGAGACGGTGACGGCGGAGCTCGGCTCCCCGCTCCCGTTCTCGCAGATGGTGCACGCGGGCGTGCCGATCCTGGTCTCCGGGTCCTACGCCGAGCTCGCGGCGACGTGCGCGTTCGAGGAGAAGATCGGCAACTCCACCGTCTACCTGGAGCCGGTCGGCGTCGTCGGCGCGATCACGCCCTGGAACTACCCCCTCCACCAGATCGTCAACAAGGTCGCCCCCGCGCTCGCCGCCGGCTGCACGGTGGTCCTCAAGCCCGCCGAGGACACCCCGCTCACCGCCCAGCTCTTCGCCGAGGCCGCGCACGAGGCGGGCATCCCCGCGGGCGTCTTCAACCTGGTCACCGGGCTCGGCCCGGTCGCGGGACAGGCGCTCGCCGAGCACGAGGGCGTCGACCTGGTCTCCTTCACCGGCTCGACGGCGGTCGGCAAGCAGATCGGCGCGACGGCGGGCGCTGCCGTCAAGCGCGTCGCCCTGGAGCTCGGCGGCAAGTCCGCCAACGTCATCCTGCCCAGCGCCGACCTGGCCAAGGCGGTCAACGTCGGCGTCGCCAACGTCATGTCCAACTCGGGCCAGACGTGCAGCGCCTGGACCCGCATGCTGGTGGACTCCGCGCGCTACGACGAGGCGGTCTCGCTCGCGGCGGACGCCGCGGCCAAGTACGGCGCCCGCATCGGCCCCGTCGTCAACGCCAAGCAGCAGGCGCGCGTGCGGGGTTACATCGACAAGGGGGTCGAGGAGGGTGCCCGGGTGGTGGCGGGCGGCTCCGAAGCGCCGCGCGAGCAGGGCTACTTCGTCCAGCCGACGGTCTTCGCCGACGTCACCCCCGAGATGACGATCGCCCAGGAAGAAATCTTCGGGCCGGTCGTCTCGATCATCAGGTACGAGGACGAGGACGACGCCCTGCGGATCGCGAACGGCACCGTGTACGGGCTCGCGGGCGCGGTCTGGGCGGCCGACGACGCGGAGGCCATCGCCTTCGCCCGCCGCATGGACACCGGGCAGGTCGACATCAACGGCGGCAGCTTCAACCCCCTTGCCCCGTTCGGGGGTTACAAGCAGTCGGGGGTCGGCCGCGAGCTGGGCCCGCACGGACTCACGGAGTACCTCCAGACCAAGTCCCTCCAGTTCTGAACCCCTGTTCCACGCCTTCTAAGGAGTACGTCACCGTGGTCCGCGCCGCTGTTCTGCCCGCCGTCGGCTCTCCCCTGGAGATCACCGAGATCGACCTGCCCGAGCCGGGCCCGGGCCAGGTGCGGGTGCGCCTCGCCGCCGCCGGGGTCTGCCACTCCGACCTGTCCCTGACCACCGGCACGATGCGGGTGCCCGTGCCCGCCGTGCTCGGTCACGAGGGCGCGGGGACGGTGGTGTCCGTGGGCGAGGGCGTCACACATGTCGCTCCGGGTGACGGAGTGGTCCTCAACTGGGCTCCCTCCTGCGGCAGTTGTCACCCGTGCTCGCTGGGCGAGGTGTGGCTGTGCGTGAACGCGCTGGCCGGCGCCGCCAACGTGTACGCCCACCGTGCCTCGGACGGCTCCGACCTCCACCCCGGTCTGAACGTGGCCGCGTTCGCCGAGGAGACGGTGGTCGCGGGCAACTGCGTGCTGCCCGCCCCGGACGGCGTCCCGCTGACGGATGCCGCCCTCCTCGGCTGCGCCGTGCTCACCGGGTACGGCGCCGTCCACCACTGCGCGAAGGTCCGCGCGGGCGAGACGGTGGCGGTGTTCGGGGTCGGGGGAGTGGGCCTCGCGACGCTCCAGGCGGCACGGATCGCCGGTGCCGCGCAGATCATCGCGGTCGATGTCTCCCCGGAGAAGGAGGAGTTGGCGCGGTCGGCCGGGGCCACGGAGTACGTGGTCGCCTCCGCGAAGACGGCGAAGGACATCCGTGGGCTGACTGGTGGTCAGGGTGTGGACGTGGCGGTGGAGTGCGTGGGGCGTGCGGTGACGATCCGTACGGCCTGGGAGTCGACGCGGCGCGGGGGGCGTACGACGGTGGTCGGCATCGGCGGCAAGGATCAGCAGGTCTCCTTCAACGCCCTGGAGATCTTCCACTGGGGCCGGACGCTGTCCGGGTGCGTCTACGGGAACTCCGACCCTTCGGTGGACCTGCCGGTCCTGGCCGATCACATCCGGGCGGGGCGGTTCGACCTGAGCGGCCTGGTGACGGACCGGATCGCGCTGGACGGGATCCCCGCGGCCTTCGAGAACATGGTCGCGGGCAAGGGGGGTCGGGCGTTGGTGGTGTTCTAGTCTTCGCCGAGTTCGTCCTCAAATGCCGGACGGGCTGGAGATTCCAGCCCGTCCGGCTGCGTGCACCGTTGACCACATACCCACTGGTCGGTACGGTCCCTGCAATCACACGCCCACCCCCTGTCCCGTCCCCGGACCCACCGGAGTGTGCACCCGCATGGACCCCGCACCGACCTCGGCAGCTCCTCTCCCCGCTGCCGTTCCCGCGTCACCGGCGGATCCCCACCGCCGCAAAGTGGCCACCGCCGCCGCCCTCGCCTCCGCCGTTGAGTGGTACGACTACTTCGTCTTCGGTATCGCCGCCGCCCTCGTCCTCGGCGATCTCTACTTCCCCTCGGGCAGCTCCTCCGCCGGAGTGCTCGCCGCGTTCGCGACCTTCGCCGTGGGCTTCCTGGCCCGCCCCATCGGCGGCGTCATCGCGGGCCACCTCGGCGACAAGCGTGGCCGCAAGCCCATGCTCGTCATCGCGCTGACCCTGATGGGCATCTCCACCACGGGCATCGGCCTGCTCCCCACGTACGAGACGGTCGGCATCGCCGCGCCGATCCTGCTCGTCACCCTCCGCGTGTTCCAGGGCATCGCGGTCGGCGCGCAGTGGGGCGGCGCGATGCTGATGGCCACCGAGTACGCCCCCGAGGGCAAGCGCGGCCTCTACGGCAGCCTGGTCCAACTGGGCGTCCCCATCGGCGTGGTGACCGCCAACACGGTCTTCCTGATCGCCGGCGCCGTCACCAGCGAGAGCATCTTCGAGGCATGGGGCTGGAGGGTGCCCTTCATGGTCGGGCTCCTCGTGCTCGTGCTCGCCTGGTACATCCATACACGGGTCGAGGAGACCCCGGAGTTCCGCGAGGCGGAGCGGGCCCTCGCCGAGAAGGAGAAGGGGCGGAAGGACGCAGGGGGCGAGAAGGGCAACTCGCCGCTGCGCACCATCCTGCGTCACCACCTCGGCACGGTCTTCCTGGCCGGCGGCTCCTTCGCCGTGAACACCGCGACGTTCTACATCATCATCACCGGCGTCCTCGACTACACCACCCGTGAACTCGACATGAAACGCAGCGCGGTCCTCACCGTCTCGCTCTGCGTGAGCCTCACCCAACTCGCCCTGATCCCGGCGTCCGCCGCGCTCTCCGACCGCATCGGGCGGCTGCGGATCTACGCCATCGGGGCCGCGGGACTCGCGGTCTGGGCCGTGCCGATGTTCCTGCTCATCGACACCGGTTCGCTGCTGTGGCTCGCCGTCGGCACCTTCGTGACCAGCTGCTTCCTCAGCATCATGTACGGGCCGCAGGCCGCGCTCTTCGCGGAGCTCTTCACGGCCGAGATGCGCTACACGGGAGCCTCGCTCGGCTACCAGATCGCGGCCGTGTTCGGCGGCGGGCTCGCGCCGTTCGTGATGGTGCTGCTCCTGGAGGCGACGGGCACGTCGATGGCCGTCGCCGCGTACATCATCGGCCTCGCCGTGATCGCCCTGATCTCCATCAAGGTGCTTGCGGGGCGGGCGGGTTCCCGCTGACGTCCCCGTCCGTCAGGGACAGCCCCGGCGCCGTCGCACCCGACGGCGCCGGAGCCGTCGTACGCAACCGCGAGAAGGACTTGGCCGCGGCCAGGAACGCGAGCGTCGTCAGGACGAACGGCCAGGTGAAGGTGTGCCCGCCGGACGGCGCGAGGAGCGCCGACATGGCCGAGCTGACGGCGGTCGCCGTGGCGGCGCCCACCACCGCGTACGCGAGCGTCGCGCCCCGCGCCGGTAGGAAGACGCCGCACAGCGCGAGCGCGACGAGCACCGAGTTGTATCCCATCGAGCCGTCGGCGATCTGGGCGGCCGGCGCCCCGAGCGCCCACGCCGAACCGATCCCGACCACGCTGCCGACGCACGCCACGGCCCCCGCGCGACGGCTCGCCACGAAGAGGCCCACGAGCAGCACCGCACCGACGTACCACTGCGGCATGAAGAAGATCTGGGCGAAGTCGGCGAAGAACGCCCGCGCCAGGTCGATGGGTTGGAGCGTGGTCGGGCCCGTCGCCGCTCGGGTCAGTGCGGCCAGGGCGTCCCCGTGGTGCCAGACCCGCTCGAAGCCGGGAGCCGCGATCGTCGTCGCGCTCGCGAGCAGGCAGTACGGGAGCGTGAGCGAGGGCAGGCCCCAGAGGGCGAGGACGTTGACGGCCGCCGCCGTCACGACCGTGACCACCACGCAGCCCGCGAGGGCGAGCGCGGCCGTGGAGAGGTGTCCGGCGCCCAGGAACACCGCGAAACAGAGCGCGGTGAGGCAGGCGTTGAAGCCTTCGAGGCCGGTCGAGACGCGGTCGTGCGCCGCCCCGAGGAGCCGCGCCGTCGCTGTGCCGACGGCCGTTCCCGCAAGCCCGTAGAGGCCGTACTCCCAGCCCGCCGCGAAGAGCGCCACGCAGAAGAGGGCGCCCGCCGCCGTGCTGGGCAGAAAGGTGACCTGCGCCTGGCCGCGCAGGACGTGGGCGGCGAAGGACCGGGCGCCAAGTGGCTGGTCCTTGGCATCCGTTGAGTGCCGCACGGCTCGCTCCCGTGTTTCGTCCATGTTTCCCCCGACAAGACAGATGCACCTTACATCTACTTATCGGAGTGCGGGAATACCGAGGTGCGTCTCCAGCGCCCGGCCCCCGGCAGGCGTCACCTTGACCGCCCGCTCCGAACCGATCCGCACGCACCACCCGGCAGCCAGCGCGTGGCGGCACAGCGCCGCGCCCGCGACCCCCGCCAGATGCGGTCTGCGTTCCGTCCAGTCGAGGCAGGCACGGGCCAGTGGACGCCTGCCGGTGTGCTCCAGGCCGATGCCCAACTCCCCGAACCAGCCCACCCCTTCGTCGGTCAGGGCGAACCCCGTGTCCTGGCGCAGCAGCCCGCGCTCCGTCATCGCCCGGGTGATGGTGATCCCCAAGTGGCCCGCCAGGTGGTCGTAACAGGTGCGCCCCCGCGCCATCGCCCCGCTCGCGCTGGACTCCCGCAGCGTGCGCGGCGGCCGGACCGAGGCCCCGCCGGGGCGTACGTACGCGGTCAGGTCCTCGACCAGCTGCGCCACCCGCGCGTCGGCGATGCGGACGTAGCGGTGGCGTCCCTGGCGCTCCTCGGTGAGCAGCCCGCCCGCGACCAGCTTTCCCAGGTGCTCGCTGAGCGTGGACGCGGCGACCCCCGCGTGCCGCGCGAGCTCGCCCGCGGTCCAGGCCCGGCCGTCCAGGAGCGCGAGCAGGCAGGCGGCGCGCGTCTCGTCGGCGATGAGCCCGGCGAGCGCGGCGAGGTGAGGGGTTGCGGGGTCCGTCATGGTGCAAGGATGCGCCGACAACCGTTCGGTGTACGCCGAAACGTCAGCCCGCGGGCGCCGCCACCTGCGTGTACTGGAGCGCGAGCCCGTCGAGCAGCGCGTCGAGGCCCGTCTCGAAGGCGCGCTCGTCGATCTCCTGCTGGCGGTCGGCCAGGAGGTGGGCCTGGCCCAGGTGCGGATAGTCGGCGGGGTCGTACGCGGCCTGGTCGTCCACGAAGCCCCCGGCGAAGGAGCCCAGGGCCGAGCCCATGATGAAGTACCGCATCAGCGCGCCGATCGACGTGGCCTGCGCGGCGGGCCAGCCCGCGTCGACCATCGCGCCGAACACCGCGTCCGCGAGCCGCAGCCCGGCCGGACGGCGGCCGGGGCCCGACGCGAGCACCGGAACGATGTTGGGGTGCAGGGTGAGCGCCGCGCGATAGGAGACGGCCCAGTCGTGCAGCGCCGTCCGCCAGCCGCGCCCGTCGGCGGCCTCGAACATCGACAGGTCGACCTGTGCGCTCACCGAGTCCGCGACCGCCTCCAGGATCTCGTCCTTCGTGCGGAAGTGGTTGTAGAGCGAGGGTCCGCTGACCCCGAGCTCGGCGGCCAGGCGGCGCGTCGAGACGGCGGCGAGGCCCTCGGAGTCCACGAGCGCGCGCGCCGTCTCGACGATGCGATCTCTGCTGAGGAGGGGCTTGCGCGGTCGGGCCATGCGGCACATAGTAGGGCTGCCGCAAGAAACTAGCAGTGCTAATTTAAATCCGGCCCGAAGATCGGTCCGAAGAGTCGACCCGAAGAGGTGCCCCCGATGAATCTGGAGCTCAGCGAGGAGCAGTCCGCCGTCCGGCAGCTCGCCAAGGACTTCGTGGCCCGCGAGATCGCCCCGCACGTCATCGAGTGGGACCGCGCGGAGAGCGTGGACCGGTCCATCGTGAAGAAGCTCGGCGAGGTCGGCTTCCTCGGGCTCACCGTGGACGAGGAGTACGGCGGTTCGGGCGGCGACCACCTCGCGTACTGCCTGGTGACCGAGGAGCTGGGGCGCGGCGACTCCTCCGTGCGCGGCATCGTGTCGGTCTCGCTCGGCCTCGTGGCCAAGACCATCGCGTACTGGGGGAGCGAGGAGCAGAAGCGGCAGTGGCTGCCGGGGCTCACCTCGGGGGAGCTCGTGGGGTGCTTCGGGCTCACCGAGCCGGGCACCGGGTCCGACGCGGGGAACCTCTCCACGAAGGCCGTGCGCGACGGCGACGACTACGTCATCAACGGCTCCAAGATGTTCATCACGAACGGCAGCTGGGCCGATGTCGTGCTGCTCTTCGCGCGGACGAACGACACCCCGGGGCACAAGGGCGTCTCCGCCTTCCTGGTGCCCACCGACGCCCCCGGCCTGGGCCGGCGCACCATCCACGGCAAGCTCGGCCTGCGCGGCCAGGCCACCGCCGAGCTGGTCCTCGAGGACGTCCGCGTACCGGCGTCGGCCATGATGGCGCCCGAGGGCAAGGGCTTCTCGGTCGCCATGTCGGCGCTGGCCAAGGGGCGGATGTCGGTCGCCGCCGGGTGTGTGGGCATCGCCCAGGCCGCCCTCGACGCGGCGGTGACGTACGCGACCCAGCGCGAGCAGTTCGGCAAGTCCATCGCGGGCCACCAGCTGGTGCAGGAGCTGATCAGCGACATCGCGGTGGACGTGGACGCCGCGCGCCTGCTGACCTGGCGGGTCGCCGACCTCATCGACCGCGGGCAGCCCTTCACCACGGAGTCCTCCAAGGCCAAGCTGTTCGCCTCCGAGGCCGCGGTGCGCGCCGCCAACAACGCGCTCCAGGTCTTCGGCGGCTACGGCTACATCGACGAGTACCCGGCGGGCAAGCTGCTGCGCGACGCACGCGTGATGACGCTCTACGAAGGCACGAGCCAGATCCAGAAGCTGGTCATCGGCCGGGCGCTGACCGGGGTCTCGGCGTTCTGAGGGCGTGAGCCGGTCACCCGCCCGTGCGCGCGAGCTGAGTACGGAAGCTGAGTACGGAAGCTGAGTACGGGAGCGGATGTGGCGCGGCGGCCGTGGGGCGAAGCTCTGACCATGAGTGAGACACCGGTCAAGCAGCAGAGCAGTACCGCCTACTACGGCCAGGCGGTCGCGTCGTTCGCCGTGGCGATCGGCGCCGTGGCGATCGGCATCTACAGCCTCGACGTCAGCGGCTGGATCCGCGCCTTCCTCGCCATTTCCGTCCTGTACCTGACGACGTCCGCTTTCACCCTCGCCAAGGTGGTCAGGGACAAGCAGGAGGCGGGCCAGATCGTCAGCCGCGTCGACCAGGCCCGTCTGGAGAAGATCCTCGCCGAACACGACCCCTTCAAGCCGGTCGCCTGACCGCCGTCCTAAGCGCTTGCTCACCGCCGGGGGTATGGTGTCCCTCCGAACGGCGGAAGGAGTGGGCGATGAGCACGGCGGAGCAGACCGAGGGGGATGACCTGCCATGGGGCGAGGTCACGCCTGATGCGGCGCGGCGGCTGCTGATCGCCGCCGTGGAGGCCTTCGCCGAGCGTGGGTACCACGCGACGACGACCCGGGACATCGCCGGCCGCGCCGGTATGAGCCCGGCGGCGCTCTACATCCACTACAAGACCAAGGAAGAGCTGCTCCACCGCATCAGCAGGATCGGCCACGACAAGGCCCTGCGGGTCCTGCGCACCGCGGCCGACGGTCCTGGCAGCGCGGCGCAGCGGCTCGCCGAGGCCGTGCGTTCCTTCGTCCGCTGGCACGCCGACCACCACACCACGGCCCGCGTGGTCCAGTACGAACTGGACGCCCTCGGCGAGGAGCACCGCACGGAGATCGTCGCGCTGCGCCGCCGGTCGGACGCCGCCGTGCGGGACATGATCAACGACGGGGTGCGGGACGGGGAGTTCGACGTCCCCGACGTGCCGGGCACCACGCTGGCCGTGCTCTCGCTCTGCATCGACGTGGCCCGCTGGTTCAACGTCGCGGGGCACCGGACGCCCGACGAGGTCGGCGCGCTCTACGCCGACCTCGTGCTGCGCATGGTGGGGGTCAAGGAGCAGGCCTCCTCCTGACCCCGGCACGCCACAGAAGGAGTGGCGGGCGGCCTCAGAAGTAGTGAGGCCTCAGAAGTAGTAGCGGGAGACCGACTCCGCGACGCAGGCGGGCTTCTCGCTGCCCTCGCGCTCGACGGTGACCGTGGCCGTCACCTGCACGCCGCCGTCCTTGGTCCGCTCGACCTCCTTGAGTACGGCGGTCGCCCGCACCCGAGAGCCCGAGGGCACCGGGGAGGGGAAACGGACCTTGTTGGTGCCGTAGTTGACACCCATCTTCATGCCCTCGACCCGCATGACCTGCGGCACCAGGGCCGGCAGCAGCGACAGCGTCAGATAGCCGTGCGCGATGGTCGTCTTGAAGGGGCCCTGTGCCGCCTTCTCCACGTCCACGTGGATCCACTGGTGGTCGCCCGTGGCGTCGGCGAACAGGTCGATCCGCTTCTGGTCGACCTCGAGCCATTCGCTGTGCCCGAGCTGCTCGCCGACCCCGGCACGCAGGTCGTCGGGCGACGCGAAGATCCTCGGCTCTGCCATGTCCCTGGCCTCCTCAAAGTATTCGAACTAAGCGCTTGCTCAGCATGCGGTGTGCGCCGACGTGTGTCAACGGACCGGTCGGTGGACCGGTCATGGGGTGGCGGCGGGCCAGCCATTAGGGTGTGAGGGGTGCCCCAGATCCCAGAGAAGATCCATGAGCTCACGGTCGGCCAGCTGTCGGCCCGCAGCGGCGCGGCCGTGTCCGCCCTGCACTTCTACGAGTCCAAGGGCCTGATCTCCAGCCGCCGTACGTCGGGCAACCAGCGCCGCTACCACCGTGACGCGCTGCGCCGCGTCGCCTTCGTCCGCGCCGCCCAGCGCGTCGGCATCCCGCTCGCCACGATCCGCGACGCGCTCGACTCGCTCCCCGAGGAGCGCACCCCCACCCGCGAGGACTGGGCGCGCCTCTCGGAGACCTGGCGCTCGGAACTTGACGAACGCATCACGCAGTTGGGCCGCCTGCGCGATCACCTCACCGACTGCATCGGCTGCGGCTGCCTCTCCCTGGAGAACTGCGTGCTCTCCAACCCCGACGACGTCTTCGGCGAACGCCTCACCGGCTCCCGTCTGTTGGTGGAGCGGCGGCCCCGGACGTCGTGACCTCGGGCTGCTCGCGCGGCCCCAGGTGCCGGAAGGTCACGCTCAGGACCACCGCGGCCAGCGCCCCGGCCGCCACTCCGCTGCCGAAGATCGTGTGCGCCCAGGGCGGCAGCGGCGCGTACAGGCCCGGGGCCATCACCGGCAGCAGCCCCACGACCAGCGCCAGGGCGACGACCACGCTGTCGGTGCCGTGCGTGAGGTCGACCCGGGAGAGCATGCTGAAGCCGAGCACGGCGATCACCGCGTAGATGACAAGACCGGCGGCGCCGACCACCGGCTCGGGGATGGCGGCGAGCAGCCGCGTCAGCGGGGTGAGCAGACCGCAGACGACGAGCAGCACCCCCGCGCCCGCCGTGACGAACCGGCTGCGTACGCGCGTCAGTTGGACGATGCCGATGTTCTCGGCGCTCGTCACCATCAGCGAGGTGCCGAAGACACCGGCGCCCAGCGAGACGAGGGCGTCGGCGCGGGCGATGCGCGGCACGTCCCGGCCCGCGTCAGGGGTGCGGCCGACCGCCTCGCTGTTGAGCACCGTCTGCCCGGTGGCCTCGGCGAGCGAGGCGAGCGCGAAGACGAGCAGCGGGATCGCGGCGAGCAGGTCGAAGTGCGGGGCGCCGTAGGGGAACGGGTCCGGCAGCGCGAACGCGGCGCCGGACGCGAGATGGATGTCCGTGCCGAGCAGGAGCGCGATGGCGGTGCCGCCCACGAGGCCGAGGAGCACCGCCATCTGACGCCACACGCCGCGCAGGACGAGGAAGAGGACCGCGATGACGCCGAGCGTGGCGAAACCGGGGCCGGGCCCCGACGCCACCATCGGCGCGGTCACCTTGATCATGTTGATGCCGATCAGGACGACCGTCGTTCCCATCACCAGCGGCGGGAACAGCCGCACCACACGTCCGTAGAAGGGCAGTACGCAGATCAGGAACACCGCGGCGATGACGACGGAGCCGGACGCCGTCGTGGCCCCGTACTCCTTCCCGATCTGGAGGAAGATCGCCACCGCGGCCCCGCCCGGCAGCATCAGGAACGGCAGCCGGGCGCCGACCCGCAGCGCCCGCACCCCCAGGGACTGGAGCAGCGCCCCGATCCCGCAGAGTACGAGCGTGGCGCTGAGCAGCGAGGCCGTCTGGGCGGCGGTCAGGCGCAGGGTCGTGCCGATCAGGATCACCGAGGAGACAGGGGCCGCGATCCCGGCCAGCAGATGCTGGAGGGCGAGCGGCGCGAGGCGCGGCAGCGGGAGGCGCTCGTCGACGGCGGCGACCACGGGGCTCAGCCCTTCGCTGGTGCGGCGGCCGGGGTGAGCCAGGGCAGTTCGGACGCGGCATAGCGATAGGCGCGGAAGACGGCGTTGGGTTCGGAGGGGAAGAGCTTGCGGACCTCTTCCTCCTCGTAGCCCCCGAAGAACGGCACGACGTACTCCCAGCAGAGATAGCCGTCCGCGGTGACCTCGAAGAGGCGGCCCGCGGGGGAGTCGGTGACCAGGGTGTTGCCGTTCGCCAGGCGCTGGGCGCTGCCCATGAAGGGCGCGAAGAACGACTCGCGGGCCGGGTCGTGGTACTCCCAGACGATCTTGCCGCTCGCCCGCTCGATCTCCACGACCCTGCTGAACGGAACGTCCCAGTGCGGCCGGAAGACGCCGTTGTCGAAGACGAGGAAGTTGCCGTTCGGGAGTTCGGTGGGGCAGTGCTGCTGGGAGACGACGCCGGGCTCGGAGCGCCAGATGATGTCGCCCGTCTCGCGGGATATGACGACGACGGCGGAGACCGAGCGGAAGCTGGCGAGGATGTTGCCGTCGCTGGTCGGCAGGACGCTGTTGATCAGGGGGTAGTGCTCGCGGGCGTAGTCCGGGTGGAGGGGGAAGTCCGCGCGGCCGAGGTGCTCGGAGACCCTCCACTCCCAGGTGGTGTTGCCCTCGGCGTCGACCTCGACGATGGTGTCCGCCCAGATGGTGCCGTCGGCGGCTTCCGAGCCGGGCACGCCGCCGCGGACGGCCGCGGCGTCCGCGCCGGCCAGGGGTTCGAGGGCGGTGTAGAGAATCCGCCCGTCGCCGTAGTGGTGCGCGTCGTGGTGCTGGAAGCGGTCGCGGTGCTCGCGCAGGACCGTGCTGTCCGGGGCGACCTCCTGCATGATGCCGCCGCGGTACTTGTGCCACATGGGGAAGAGCGCGGGCTCGTCCGGCAGTACGCCGTTGTAGGCGAGGTTCCCGTTCCGCAGGATCCGCGCTTGGCGTCCCGGGCGGTGCGGGAGGTTCCACTGGTGGGCGATCTCGCCGTGGGCGTCGATCAGATAGACCTCGCCGCTGCCGGTGAGCGGGGCGAAGAGGGTGTAGCCGCCGAAGCTGGCGTCCTCGTCCAGGGCCATCAGGCCGGTGCCGCGGCGGCGGCGCTGATTCTGGTCTACGCGGGGGGTGTTGGGCATGGGGGATCCGTCCTCTCGTCGTCTGCTGCGCAGGACCTCTACTTAAGTTTCTTAAGCAGTGCGGAAGACGTTAACCCAGGAGATAGGCTTCGCGATATGGGTACGAGTGATGCGGACACCCCGCAGATCGGTCCCGGGATCCGCAGGCTGCGCCGCGCCCTGGACCTGACGCTGGCCGATGTGGCGGCGCGGGCAGGGGTCTCGGCGCCCTTCCTCAGCCAGGTCGAGAACGGCCGCTCCCGGCCCAGCATGGGATCCCTCCAGCGCATCGCCGACGCCCTGGACACGACGGCCGTCCAGCTCCTTGCCTCGGCGGATCCGCCGAGGCCGGTGGATGTGGTGCGCGGCGGATCGGCGTCCGTGAGCGAGGGCGCGGGCGAGGGCCCGGGTGGCACTGCGGGCCGGATGCGGCCGCTGGTCCGGGGCCATCAGCGGTTGCACGCCCTGGAGTTCACCGGGAATCACGAGTGGGGGCGCGAGTACCGCCACCGCAACGACGAGATCCTGTACGTGGCCGACGGCTCGGCCGAGGTGGAGGCGGACGGTTCCGTGTACCGCCTGGAGCGAGGCGACACTTTGTACTGCGCGGCCGAACTACCGCACCGCTGGCGCCCGTTGGAGGAGGGTACGCGGGTCTTGGTGGTCGGGATCGCGGACGGGGTGAGGGTGGTGGACGACAGGGGCTGCTGAGGCGGGGCGGCGTCACCCGCTGGGTGGGAAAGTCTGTTCGTTTCCGGACAGGCGGCCCGCGCCGTCCATCAAGCCCTTACCGGGGCGGCGGTCCAAGGAGGGACAGTGCCGCCGAGACCAGCTGGGCGTTGGAGGAAGCCCGCCCCCCGTCCGGCAGGACCAACGTGTCCTCAAGGCCGATCCGGGTAGCAAGCCCCAGGCGCCCCGCCAGCCCCAGCACCGGCCAGGTGCCGCCCTCCTCGCCGTGCAGCAGCACGGGCCGCCCATGGGCCCGGCCGATCACGGCCAGGAGAGCGCGGGCCGAATCGCGGGCCGTGGCCGGGTCGGGGTCCGTGACCTCCGCGAGGACCCGCAGGACCCGGGGGCCGAGCCCGGACGCCGCGAACCGTTCCGCGCTGTCCGTGCCGGACCAGATGCCCGCCTCCACACCCACGCCCCGGTCCAGGAGAGCCTCGGCCACTTCCTCCGCGCCCGGCTCGTGCCAGTTGACCGAAGCGTGGTCCGGCAGCACGGTCCACGCGCGGATGTGCGCCACCCGCTGCTCCGGGTCCGGTTCGGCCCAGGCGCCGGTGGTGACCCCCACCGGGACGGCGGCCGCGGACCGGATCGCCGTCAGCGCGGCCGCAACCGCACGTGGCGCCAACGTGTCTTGCCCGCAGGGGGACTTGGGGTGTACATGGACATCCCGGGCCCCGGCCGCGACGGCCTGTGCCACGGCCTCGGCCATCGCCGCGGGCGACAACGGGATCAACGCACCATCGCCCGCGCCGCGGGCGCCGTTCAGACATACCTGCATCACCACAGGACAGCACAGACGACCAGACACAGGGGGAGCGCCGGTGGGAATCGCCATCTGTTCGTTGAAGTGGGACTCCGCGCGCACGGGACCGCAGAGAATCACGTACGACCGCGACGGCTACCACCTCGTGCGGTTTCCGTACGCGGACGCCGAGGAGTCGTACGACCCGTGGCACATGCACGAGCCGAGCAAGGGCAGCACCAACCCGTCGCAGTTCCCCGACGCCAGGTCCGGGCTCATCTGGCCCAGCCACGACGGCTGGGGCACCCTGTCGGCGATGATCTTCTGGGAGCCGGACGACCGGCCCACCGAGTACCGCGCCCGTTATGTGCGCGACCCGCTCGGCGGCTCCACGGGGTACGACTCGACGGCCACCACCGACTGGGTGCCGACCAGGGGCGGGCAGTACCGCACCCACACCTGGCAGATGTTCGTGCACCCGCGGACACCGGTCGGCCTGAAGATATCGGCCCGCGGCGCGGGCGACGTGAAGATCGCCGCGCCGCTCATGTTCGCCGAGTTCAAGCTGGCCATCCAGTGGGACGTGGCGACGCCCTGACGTCAGACGGAGACCAGCGGCCGTTCCCGTCGTGCCCGCGCCCGTGCCATCGCGGCGGGCGTGAGCACCGGGTCCGGCACGACGATTCCGCAGCCCGTGCAGACGGCGCCCGAAGAGGGATCGTGCGCCAGGCCGGGAGTCCAGACGAGGTCGGTCCGCGCGCACACCGGGCAGACCGTGCCCGGGTCCCGCTCGAGCGCCGCTATCAGCCGGCGCAGGACCTCGGCGAGTGGTTCGGAGGGGTGGACGCCGGGATCGTCGCACCAGGCGACCCCGCATCCTCCCCAGGTGCAGCGGTGCCAGTCGTCCTCGCTGCCGGGCCTGCGGAGCCCGTCGTGCTTCTCCTTGCGGCGGCGTTCCGCGAAGCCCTCCTCGTAGGCGAGCCAGACGGCGCGAGCCGCTTCCAGTTCATCGAGCGCGGCCACCAGCCGCGCCGGGTCGGGCGACCGGTCCTCGGGCCCGAAGCCCGCCCGGGAGCACAGATGGTCCCAGGTCGCCCGGTGGCCGTAAGGGGCGAACCTCTCCAGGCACTTGCGCAGCGAGTACCGTCGCAGCGCCAAATCGCTCAGCGGATCACGCACCTGTCTCGCGAGACTCCGGAATCCGGCCATCGCCCTGCACCTCCGTCGCACGTTCTCGGACGTTGCCGAGTAGACGTATCGACTTGCGATTCGGCTCCCTTGTGGCCCATCGGATTTCAGATTGCTGTCATCGGCCCCGCGATGTGGAGCGCTGAGCAGTGATGATGTGGCGATTCTGGAAAAGCGACGCATGTTCATCTTCCGGGTTCGGCAACCCGCCAGTAACCTCCGCCCCAACTCCCTCCCACAGGAGCACAAGCGGAGCCCAGAGGAGCACCCATGCGACAACGCATCGTCCGGCTCAGAACCCTCACCGCCACGGCGGCGCTCGCGCTCGCCGCGGGTCTCCTCGCGCCGCAGCCGGGGGCGGCCGCGGCCGACGAGCCACCGCCGGTCACCGACTACTGCGGGGCGCAGTGCGCGGACATCCTGCCGCCCGGCGCGAACGGCAACGCCACGCTCGCCGAGATCCTCGCCCACCGGGTCCTGGGCACCCAGCCCAAGCACGCGAACGACCAACTGGGGCCCTACGACGCGCTCTCCTCCGGCTATCCGTCCCTCACCGACGACAAGCTGACGGAGTTCTTCAACGACGCGTCCTTCGGCGTCCGCGACGGCCAGGTCGACTCCGTCACCAAGCCGCGCGACGACGTGACGATCACCCGGGACAAGAAGTACGGCATCCCGCACATCAAGGGCACCACGCGCTACGGCACCGAGTTCGGCGCGGGCTTCGCGGCCGGTCAGGACCGCCTCTGGCTCATCGACCTGTTCCGGCACATCGGCCGCGGCGAGCTGACCTCGTTCGCGGGCGGCGCGCTCGCCAACCAAGGCCTGGAGCAGCAGTTCTGGCCGCAGGCCCCGTACACGGAGAAGGACCTGGAGCAGCAGGTCGAGTACATCAGGTCGACGCAGGGCGAACGCGGCAAGCAGGCGATGGAGGACGCCCAGGCCTATATCGACGGCCTCAACTCCTACCGCGTGAAGTCGAAGAACGGCCGCTACTTCCCCGGTGAGTACGTGCTGACCGGCAAGATCGACGCGATCACCAACATCGGCGAGATCGCGCCCTTCAAGATCACCGACATGATCGCGCTGGCGTCCGTCGTCGGCGGGCTCTTCGGCAACGGCGGCGGCGGAGAGGTCGAATCGGCCCTCTCCCTGCTCCAGTCGCAGCAGAAGTACGGCGTCGAGAAGGGCACAAAGGTCTGGGAGTCCTTCCGCGCCCGCAACGACCCCGAGGCCGTCCAGACCATCCACGACGGCACGAGCTTCCCGTACGCGGGCAAGCCCAAGGACGCGCGCGGCGTCGCGATGCCCGACGCCGGGTCGGTCGAGCGCGAGCAGCTCGTCTACGACCGTGAGGGCGGGGCCAAGTCCACGTCCAAGGCCCTCAAGGACCCGGTGAAGGCGCCCAAGAAGCTCAAGCCGCTCCAGGGGATGTACGACGACGGGGTGCTGCCCGCCGACCTGTTCAAGAAGGACGGGCAGAAGAAGGGCATGTCGAACGCCCTGGTCGTCTCCGCCAAGCACACCGCGAGCGGCAACCCCGTAGCCGTCTTCGGCCCGCAGACCGGCTACTTCGCCCCCCAGCTCCTCATGCAGCAGGAGCTCCAGGGTCCCGGCATCAGCGCGCGCGGCGTCTCCTTCGCGGGTGTCGGCATGTACGTCCAGCTGGGCCGCGGCCAGGACTACGCCTGGTCGGCCACCTCCGCCGGGCAGGACATCACGGACACGTACGCCGTCGAGCTCTGCGAACCGGGCGGCGGCGCCCCCACGAAGCAGTCCACCCACTACCTCCACCACGGCGCCTGCACCCCCATGGAGAAGCTGGAGCGCAAGAACGCCTGGAAGCCGACCCTCGCCGACTCCACGGCCGCGGGCTCCTACCGCATGCAGGTGTTCCGCACGAAGTACGGCGTCGTGACGCACCGCGCGAACGTCGAGGGCAAGCCCGTCGCGTACGTCTCGCTGCGCTCCACCTACCGGCACGAGGCGGACTCGATCATCGGCTTCCAGATGCTGAACGACCCGACGTACGTCACGGACGCGTCGACGTTCAAGAAGGCGGCCCAGAACATCAGCTACGCCTTCAACTGGTTCTACGCCGACTCGCGCGACACCGCGTACTACAACAGCGGCGCCAACCCGCAGCGCGCCAAGGACATCGACCCCGCCCTGCCCATCAAGGCCCAACAGGCCAATGAATGGCTGGACTTCGACCCGGAGAACAACACCTCGAAGCAGACCCCGCCGGCCGAGCACCCGCAGTCCGTCAACCAGGACTACTACATCTCCTGGAACAACAAGCAGGCCAAGGACTTCAGCACGGCGGGCTTCGGCATCAGCGCCGTCCACCGCGGCGACCTGCTCGACGGACGGGTCAAGAAGCTCACCGAGCAGGGCGGCGTCACCCGGGCCAAGCTGACCCAGGCCATGTCCGAGGCGGCGGTCACCGACCTGCGCGGCGAGCAGGTGCTTCCCGAACTGCTCAAGGTGGTGCGGAGCAAGCCCGTCACCGACCCCGGGCAGACCAAGGCCATCCAGCAGTTGGAGGCGTGGCAGAAGGCCGGGGCGCAGCGCAACCAGACGGCGGCGGGCTCCAAGACGTACGCCCACCCCGACGCCGTACGCATCATGGACGCCTGGTGGCCCCTGCTGATCGAGGCCGAGTTCAAGCCGGGCATGGGCAAGGATCTCTACGACGCGCTGACGGCGCAGCTCGGCACCGACGAGTCGCCCTCCGCCGGGCACGGCCCGACCGGGGCGCACGCCGGATCGGCCTTCCAGTACGGCTGGTGGGGCTTCGCGGACAAGGATCTGCGGGCCGTGCTCGGCGAACCCGTGCAGGGCGAGCTCGGCGAGAAGTACTGCGGCGGGGGGAAGCTGGACGCCTGCCGTGACGCGCTTCTGAGCACTCTCACGCAGGCCGCGGCCAAGCCCGCGACCGAGGTCTACCCCGGCGACGCGAGCTGCGCCGCCGGCAACCAGTGGTGCGCGGACTCGGTCATCCACCGGGCGCTCGGCGGCATCACGCACGGGCCGATCCAGTGGCAGAACCGGCCCACGTACCAGCAGGTCGTCGAGTTCCCCAAGCACCGCTAGAGACAGAGGAGTTACGTACGGGCGATCCGTCCTGCGGCGAACACGACACGCGCCAGCTCCTCGTGGCAGATGTCGCTGTGTGCGCCGGAGGGCGGACCGCCGCGCCGCACCACCGCCGACACGTCCACGCTCACGCACCCCTTGGCGGGGATGGCCCGGCCCAGCTTGATGCGCTTGGCGCCGTCCACCGCCCGGATGCCGTTGTAACCGATGGCGCCCCAGCGCTCCCAGATGCCGAGGAAGGTCGAGGAGTCCCCGGCGAGCTTGGACGCCAGGGGATAGATCTTGCCCAGGGCGTCGTCGTGGCGGGAGTAGCAGGCGACCAGGGGGCCGTCGATCCGCCGCTGCACCCCGTTCAGCGCGCCGCCGCGCGAGGGAGCGTGCGGCAGTCGCTTGGAGAACGCGTAGTGCGAGAAGGCCCCTTGGAGCAGTGTGGTGGACTTCACGGTGCGCACCGACGCGGGCATCCCGCGCAAGCTGTACGACACGAGCCGCGCCCCGAAGCTGTGCCCGATGAGATGGACCCGCACGTCCGGCGCCTCGCGGGCCAGCAGCCCGATCGCCGGGCCGAGCCCGAGCTGGCCCACCGACCCCGCCCGGCGTTTCATGGCGTAGTAGCTGGCCTGGCGCAGGAGTTCGTGCGCTCCGTTCCACAGCCGTTTGCGCAGGCTGCCGAAGAGCTCCTGCTGTCCGGTGCCCTCCATCGCCGCGGCGAACACCTGGCACACCTCGACCGCGTCGTCGGTCAGCATGGCGGGCACGCCCGTCCAGGTGTCGTCGGCGAAGCGGTGGGCGGCGCTGTTCTGGTGGACGGCGACCAGGTCGCGTACGAGGCGCCCGTACGCGTAGAGACGCGAGGGCACCGCGGAGCGCTCGGCCAGCAGCTCGCCGATGCGCAGCAGTTCGTCGTCGTGGTCGGGGAACGTGCGCGCCAGCAGGGCCCGGGTCGGCTCGTCGAGCAGGGGGCCCGCGCCCGGTGCGGGACCGGGGCCGGTGGCCGTGACCCTGGGTTCGAAGTCCGGGATCGGCTCGTCGGGGAAGCGGATGGCGGGCCAGAGCACGCCCACGTACCCCAGGCGTACGCCCGGACCCGCGAGGTCCCGGCACGGCGTGAAGAAGCGGCGGTAGAGGTCGGTCGCCATGTCTTGGTCGTTGTTCCAGCCGTGCGCGAGGACGAGGAGATCGGTGACGCGCTCGGCGGCCACCTCCGCGAGGAGGTGATCGCGCTGCGTGGTGTCCACGTCTCCGTCGGCGTCGAAGGTCAGTTCCCAGTAGGGCTCCACGTGCTCATCGTCCTGCGGCGCCGGTGTACTGACCAGATGTCCCGCAGCACATGAGTTCGCGCCGGCCTCACACCAGTTCGCGCTCGCGGGTCTCCGGAAGGGCGAGCACACACACCAGGGACACGACGGCCATCGCGCTCACGTACCACCCCACCGAGGAGGATCCGAACGCGGACTGCAGCCGCGTCGCCACCAGCGGGGAGACCGCGCCGCCCAGCACGCCGCCCAGGTTGTAGGCCAGCGAGGCGCCCGAGTAGCGCACGTTGGTGCCGAACAGCTCCGGCAGATACGCGCCCATCGGCCCGTACACCACGCCCATGCAGAACAGCGCGCCGCCGATCGCCAGGGCCATCAGCACCGGCTGCTCGGTGTCCAGGAGGGGGAAGAGCACCAGGCCCCACACCACCGCGAGCCCGGCGCCCGCGAGGATCAGCTTGCGCCGTCCCGCGCCGTCGGAGCGGGTCGCCGCGAGCCACGTACCGGCAGCGAGGAAGAGGCAGGCGACCAGCGAGAGGCCCAGCATGGTGTTGCGGGAGACGCCCAGGGTGCCGGTGGAGTAGGCGAGGCAGTACGTCGTCGCCGTGTAGAAGAGTCCGTACGCGACGACCATCCCGCCCGCGCCGAGCAGCAGTTCGCGCGGATGGCGCCGCAGCACGTCGAGCGTGGGGACCTTGCTGGCCTCCTGCGCCTCCATGACCTTCGCGAACACCGGCGTCTCGCTGATGCGCATCCGTACGAAGAGTCCGACGCCGACGAGGAGGAAGGAGAGCAGGAACGGCACGCGCCATCCCCAGGACCGGAACGCGTCGTCGGAGAGTGCGGAGGACAGCAGCCAGAAGACGCCGGTCGCCGCGAAGAACCCGACGGACGGGCCGAGTTGGGGGAACGCCGCGTACATCCCGCGCTTCTTCTTCGGCGCGTGCTCCACCGCGAGCAGCGCGGCCCCGCCCCACTCGCCGCCGAGCCCGATGCCCTGGAGGAAGCGCAGCAGGATCAGCAGGACCGGCGCCCAGATGCCCAACGTGCCGTAGCCGGGCAGGAGTCCGACGAGCGCCGTCGAGAGCCCCATGAGCAGCAGCGAGGCCACGAGCACCGACTTGCGCCCGACCCGGTCGCCGAAGTGCCCGAAGATGACCGAGCCGATGGGCCGCGCCGCGAACGCCACCGCGTAGGTGGAGAAGGAGGCGAGGGTGGCGTTGACCGGGTCCAGGGTCGGGAAGAACGCCTCGTTCAGGACGAGGGCGGCCGCCGTGCCGTAGATGTAGAAGTCGTAGAACTCGATGGCCGTCCCGATGAAGGACGCGACGGCCACCCGGCGCATGCTCTCGGTGCTGCCGCCCGCGTCCTTGACCTGCTGTTCCCGCTGCTTCTCTGCTGCTGTCGTTTCACTCCGCACGACCGGCACTGTCGCGTTGGATGTAGGGGACAGTCAATACCTGGGACTGCTTGTCTCGGTCATTGAGACTGGCGGTGAGCTGCGGTGACGCGGTGCAGATGGATCAGGATGTCGTGCGAGGGCGCGAGCCGGATCTTGTGGGGGCCGTCCGGGTACGCCGTGCCGATGCTCTTGGTCAGCCGCGCCGTGCCGAGCCACTTGCGGGCGGTGGCGGGAGCGGTCCGCATGTCCAGGAAGTAGTCGTCGTGACGCACCTTGTCGAGCGTGTACTCGTTCATGTCCGGCGTCGCCGCGCCCACCGAGCGGGGCTTCCACACCTCGGAGTCGGCGCTCTGCGCCATGAGCGCCCCCCGGTCGAAGGTGAACCCCATGCTCACGTACCGCTCGCCGAGCCGGTCCCGCAGGAAGGCGCCCTGCATCTTCGGGTACTGAGGGTCGTAACTCTCGTACCCGACATGGGCGTTGTGCGCCGACAGGAGCACCTTGTCGCCGGTGCGCCGCTGCCACCAGGCGGTGTTCTGCGCCATCAGGCGGTCGCGGTACAGCATGCCGTCCTTGATGCCCTGGGGGGTGTCGAAGGGGAAGGCGTAGATCGTGGCGGTCTGCGAGATGGACCGGGCATGGTGCAGCACATAGGTGAACTCCTGGCCGGAAGAGCCGTGTTGGAGACCCTTCAGGAGTTTCAGCGCCTCCCGCGCCTTCTCCGCCAGTTTCCGGCGCTCCTCCAGAGGCCTGGCCATGTACGCGTCGCCGTCCGCGAGGCGGCGGATCGGCGCGTACAGCTCGGTGATCCGTGGCAGCAGGGCGGGCTCGTGCGCGCGGACGTAGTCCTCCACGCCGTCGAACAGCTCGTGCCCGAGTTCGGGGTAGTTGAGGTCGTCGCCCATGAAGCGCACCTGGCGGTCCGGATGCTTGTCGTTGTACGCGCGCATCCACGTCAGGAGCTCGACGTACTCCTCGGTGTCCCAGGGCGTCTTCGTCAGCTCCTTGTGGACGAGCGCGCGCACGTCTCCCTTGCCCCCGTGGACGTACGCGTCGAAGCGCAGCCCCGTCGTCCAGCTGACCTCCTGGGCGAAGGTGGTGAAGCCCTTCTCCTCCACGAGATAGCGGAACACGCGGTCCTTCATGGTGAAGAATTCGTGCGAACCATGTGTGGCCTCGCCCAGGCCCACCACCGAAGCGTCACCCACCATCCGGCCCAGCGGCCGCAGGTCCTTCGTGGAGCCGCCCGGATCGGTCGAACGCAAGGGGTGGGCCGCGCGCTCGATCGCCGGTACCGGATCCGCGGGGCCCGGCCGCGCCTGGGCCGCCTGGGGAGCCACGAGCACCCCCAGGCCGAGCGTGCCTGCCAGTGCCAGCGGGACCGTGCGCCGGGCTGTCCGGGCTGTCCGGGCTGTCCGGGCTGTCCGTGCTGTCCGTGCCATGCGGGATCTCCTCAACTCGGGTGTACGGAGCTGAAGATCACGATCCCGGGCCGCCGGGGGTACCTGCCATCCGGCAGGCACCCCCCTCACGGGTGGGGCCTTCCCCCTACCGGTAGTGCAGATAGCGCCTGCGCACCGCGCGGAACCGCGTGAGCTCCTCCTGCCAGCCGCCCACCACCTCGTCCGTGTCCGCGCCCGCGTCGATCATGGTGCGCACCCGGGTCGAGCCCGTCAGCTTGTCGATCCAGTTGTCCGGGCGCCAGGCGAAGCCGCTCCACACCTTCTTCGCGGTCACCAGGAGCGCGATGCCGGTGCGCACCGGGTCGTAGGACTCGCGGTCGTGCACGTGGAGCTGGACGCCGCCGATCGTCTTGCCCTGGAACTTGGAGAACGTCGGCGCGAAGTAGGCCTCCCGGAAGTCCACCCCGCGCAGCCCGACGTCGTTGGCCGCGGCGGCCCACTTCCGGTCGATGCCCTCCGCGCCGAGCAGCTCGAAGGGCCGGGTCGTGCCGCGCCCCTCGGAGAGGTTCGTGCCCTCGAAGAGGCAGGTGCCGCTGTAGACCAGGGCGGTGTCGGGCGTGGGCATGTTCGGGCTCGGCGGCACCCAGGGCAGCTCGGAGGCGTCGTAGAAGTCCGAGCGCTTCCACCCCGTCATGCGCACGGTCTCCAGCCGCGCGGGGCGCTGGAGGAACTCGCCGTTGAACAGCAGCGCCAGCTCCGTCACCGTCAGCCCGTGCTGCTGCGAGATCGGCTGACGCCCGACGAACGTCGCGAACTCCTTGTGCAGCACGGGCCCGTACGCGCCGCGCCCCGTCACCGGGTTCGGCCGGTCGAGGACGACGAAACGTTTGCCCGCGAGCTCGGCCGACTCCATGCAGTCGAAGAGCGTCCAGATGTACGTGTAGAAGCGCGCACCCGCGTCCTGGATGTCGAAGACGATCGTGTCGACGCGGGAGGCCGTGAAGATGTCGGCCAGCGCCTTGCCGCTCTTCTGGTACGTGTCGTAGACGGGGAGCCCGGTCGCCGGATCGTCGTAGCGCCCCTCGGAGCCGCCCGCCTGGGCCGTCCCGCGAAAGCCGTGCTCGGGGCCGAACACCGCGACCAGGTCCACCCGATCGTCGGCGTGCATGACGTCGACGATGTGGCGTACGTCCCTGGTGACGCCGGTGGGGTTGGTGACGACGCCGACCCGCTCCCCGTCCAGGAGCGCGTAGCCGTCGGCGGCCAGCCGTTCGAAGCCGGTGCGCAGCCGCCGGCCGTCGCCCGATCCGCCGCCGCCTCCCGCGGCGGAGGCAGGGGCCGCCGAGGTGAGGGCCGTGGCGCCGGTGGCGGCCAGCAGGCCCCGTCTGGACAGGCTGCCTCGGGACAGGTTCATGCGGAGACCTCCGTGAGCGCGGTGGCTGTCATGGCCACGCACGCTAGCGCGCGGACCCCCGGCGGGGAACGAACCTGGCTGCCCGACCCCCTTCCATCCGTACATACCGACTGGTTAGTCTGCGATCACAGCGGAGCCGCGGTCGAAGGAGACTGAACGTGGAGACCTTGCAGGACAAGGGAGTTGTCGTCACCGGTGCCGGAGGCGGAATCGGGGCCGCGCTGGCCCGCCGGTTCGCCGCCGCCGGGGCGCGCGTCGTGGTCAACGACCTGGACGCCGCCAAGGCCAGGGCGGTGGCCGACGAGATCGGCGCGGTGGCCGTGCCGGGCGACGCGTCCACGATCGTGCCGGAGGCCAGAGAAGCGCTCAGCGGCACCGTCGACGTGTACTGCGCCAACGCGGGCCTGGGCTCCGGCGGCTCGGAGGCCGCGCCGGAGGAGGTCTGGGCCACGGCCTGGGACGTCAACGTCATGGCCCACGTCCGCGCGGCGAACGCGCTGCTCCCCGAGTGGCTGGAGCGCGGCAGCGGCCGGTTCGTCTCCACGGTCTCGGCGGCCGGACTGCTCACCATGATCGGCGCCGCGCCCTACAGCGTCACCAAGCACGGCGCGTACGCCTTCGCGGAGTGGCTCTCGCTCACCTACCGGCACCGCGGGATCAACGTCCACGCGATCTGTCCCCAGGGCGTGCGCACCGACATGCTCGCCGCCACCGGCACCGCGGGCGACCTCGTGCTCACCCCCACCGCGATCGAGCCCGCCGACGTGGCGGACGCCCTCTTCGCCGGGATCGAGGAGAACCGCTTCCTGATCCTGCCGCACCCCGAGGTCGCCGAGTACTACCGCATCCGCGCCGCCGAGCCCGACACATGGCTCACCGGCATGAACCACATCCAGCAGAAGTGGGAGGCGGCGGAGCGGTGAGCGAGACGACCCCGACCGCGTCCGACGCCGACCCGACCGCCTCCATCTATGCCGCCAAGCCCTGGCTGGCCCGCCTGAACGAGGCCCAGCGCGCCCCGGTCGAACCGGCGCCCTCCCTCGTGCACGCCTTCCGCGCCTCGGTGCTCAAGGCCCCCGAGCACACGGCCCTGGCCTACTTCGACGGGCGCCTGAGCTACCGCGAGGTGGACGCCCTCACCGACTCCGTCGCCGGGCACCTGGCCGCACGGGGCCTCGCCCGGGGCGAGCGGGTGGCGATCCTCCTGCAGAACACCCCGCACTTCGTGATCGCGCTGCTCGGCGCGTGGAAGGCGGGCGCCACGGTCGTGCCGGTGAACCCCATGTACAAGTCGGCGGAGGTCGGGCACGTCCTCGCGGACGCCGACGTGACCGCGCTGATCTGCTCGGACCGCGCCTGGGAGACGTATCTGCGCGAGACGTCCGCGCCCTCGCCCGTACGCATCGTGCTCACCGCGTGCCAGCTCGACCTCCAGACGCGGGGCGACACCCGGGTCCTGGACTTCGAGCGCCTCCCGCAGGCCGCCGACGCCGAGGACCTGGTGACGGTCGCCCGGCAGGGCCTCCCGGCGCCCGGTGACCGGCGGCTCGGTCCCTCCGACATCGCGCTGATCAGCTACACGTCGGGTACGAGCGGCACCCCCAAGGGCGCCATGAACACCCACGGCAACATCACCTACAACGCCGAGCGGCAGCGCACGGGCTCCGGCATCCCCGAAGGCGCCTGCTACTTCGCGATGGCGCCGCTCTTCCACATCACGGGCATGGTCGCGCAGGTCGCGGGCGCGCTGACCAACGCGGGCACCCTCGCGCTGGCCTACCGCTTCGAGGCCGGGGTCGTCCTCGACGCCTTCGCCGAGCACAAGCCCGCGTACACCGTGGGCCCCTCCACGGCCTTCATGGCGCTCGCCGCCCACCCCTCCGTGACGCGGGAGCACTTCGACTCCTTCACGATGATCTCCTCGGGCGGCGCGCCGCTGCCGCCCGCCCTGGTCGAGAAGTTCCGCGACCGCCTGGGCCCCTACCTCCACAACGGCTACGGGCTCACCGAGTGCACCGCGCCCTGCGCGTCCGTGCCGCCGGGCCAGGAGGCGCCGGTCGACCCGGTGTCCGGCACGCTGGCCGTCGGCGTGCCCGGCCCGGAGACGGTCGTCAGGATCGTCGACGACCACGGCGCGGACGTCCCCTTCGGCGAGCAGGGCGAGATCACCGTGCGCGGACCGCAGGTCGTGCCCGGCTACTGGAAGCGCCCCGAGGCCACGGACGAGGCGTTCCCCGACGGCGAGCTGCGCACCGGCGACATCGGCTTCATGGACGCCAAGGGCTGGCTCTACGTGGTCGACCGCAAGAAGGACATGATCAACGCGTCCGGGTTCAAGGTCTGGCCGCGCGAGGTGGAGGACGTCCTCTACAGTCACGCAGCCGTCCGCGAGGCGGCGGTGATCGGCGTCCCCGACAGCTACCGCGGCGAGACGGTCAAGGCCTTCGTCAGCCTGCGGCCGGGCGCCGAAGCGGCACCGGACGAGCTGGCCGCTTACTGCAAGGAGCGGCTCGCCGCCTATAAATACCCGCGTGCGGTCGAGATCCTGCCGGAACTTCCGAAGACCACAAGTGGGAAGATCCTCCGGCGGGAACTGCGTTCCCACGACAACACGGGCTCTCGGCAGGCCGAGGGCTAGCCCCGATCGAAAGGCAGGTGGCGGCAGTGGCCAGGACGACGGACGGTGACGGCACGCCCGTCCCTCAGCGGCTGCTGGCCGCCGCCACGCGGCTCTTCGCCGACCGCGGCTACGACCGCACGTCGGTGCAGGAGATCGTGGAGTCGGCAGGCGTCACCAAGGGTGCGCTCTACCACTACTTCGGATCCAAGGACGATCTCCTGCACGAGGTGTACGCGCGCGTGCTGCGCGTGCAGCAGGAGCGTCTGGACGCCTTCGCGGACGCGGACGCCCCCATCGAGCAGCGGGTGCGGGACGCGGCGGCGGACGTGGTCGTCACGACCATCGACAACCTGGACGACGCCTCGATCTTCTTCCGCTCCATGCACCACCTGAGCCCGGAGAAGAACAAGCAGGTGCGCTCCGAGCGCCGCCGCTACCACGAGCGGTTCCGCGCGCTGATCGAGGAGGGCCAGGAGGCCGGCGTCTTCTCCAAGGCCACCCCGGCGGACCTGGTGGTGGACTACCACTTCGGCTCGGTCCACCACCTGTCCACCTGGTACCGGCCGGGTGGCCCCCTCACCCCGCAGCAGGTCGCCGACCACTTGGCGGACCTGCTGCTGAGGGCGCTGCGACCGTAGTCACAGGTACTTCTTGAGCTCCCGTCGGGCCAACGACCGCTGGTGCACCTCATCAGGCCCGTCGGCCAGCCGCAGCGTCCGCGCCGCCGCCCACAGCTCCGCCAGCGGGAAGTCCTGGCTGACGCCACCCGCGCCGTGCAGCTGGACCGCCTGGTCGAGGATGCCGACGACCGTGCGCGGGGTGGCGATCTTGATGGACTGGATCTCCGTGTGCGCACCCTTGTTGCCCACGGTGTCCATCAGCCACGCGGTCTTCAGGACGAGCAGCCGCAGCTGCTCCACCGCGACCCGGGCGTCCGCGATCCACTCCTGTACGACGCCCTGCTGGGCCAGCGGCTTGCCGAACGCGGTACGCGCCACCGCCCGCTGACACATCAGCTCGATGGCACGCTCGGCCATGCCGATGAGCCGCATGCAGTGGTGGATGCGGCCGGGGCCCAGCCGCGCCTGGGCGATGGCGAAGCCGCCGCCCTCCTCGCCCACCAGGTTGCTCACGGGGACCCGGGCCCGGTCGAAGACGACCTCGGCGTGGCCTCCGTGGGAGTGGTCCTCGTAGCCGTACACCTGCATCGCGCGCCGTACCTCGACACCCGGGGTGTCGCGCGGCACGAGCACCATGGACTGCTGGCGGCGCGGGTCGGAGTTCTCCGGGTCCGTCTTGCCCATCAGGATGAAGATCTGGCAGTCCGGATTCATCGCCCCGGAGATGTACCACTTGCGTCCAGTGATGACGTATTCTCCCCCACTCTCGGCTCCGCTCGAGCGGGAGGTGCCCCCACCTTCACGCTCGATCAGCGTGGTGATGTTCGTGGCGTCGGACGAGGCCACCTCCGGCTCGGTCATCGCGAACGCCGAGCGGATCTCACCGGCGAGCAGCGGCTCCAGCCACTGCTTCTTCTGCTCGTCGTTGCCGAACTGGGCGAGGACCTCCATGTTGCCGGTGTCCGGGGCCGCGCAGTTCAGCGCGGTGGGCGCCAGGTGCGGGGAGCGGCCTGTGATCTCGGCGAGGGGGGCGTACTGGAGGTTGGTGAGCCCTGCGCCGTGCTCGGCGTCCGGCAGGAAGAGGTTCCACAGGCCCTGCTTGCGGGCCTCGGCCTTCAGCTCGCCGACGATCGCCGGGGTGTCCCAGGGCGAGGCGAGCTGGGCGCGCTGCTCGTCGGCGGTCTTCTCCGCCGGGTAGACGTGCTCGTCCATGAAGGTGAGGAGCTTGGCGCGCAGCTCTTCGGTGCGGGCGTCGAATGCGAAGTCCATGGCTGTCTCAGCCTTCCTGTCGTCCTTGGAGGGTGGTGAGGCCGTGCTCGATGAAGACGGGGACCAGCTCCCCGATGCGGTCGAAGCCCGCGCCGACCGTCTGGCCGAGCGTGTACCGGTAGTGGATGCCCTCCAGGATCACGGCGAGCTTGAACCACGCGAACGCCGTGTACCAGGAGACCGCGGAGACGTCGCGCCCCGAGCGCGCCGCGTACCGCTCGATCAGCTCGGCGGCCTCGGGGTGACCGGCCGCGCCCGCCGTGGTGCTGATGGGGGAGCCCGGGAGTTCGAGCTTCGTGCTGTACATGACGAGCAGGCCCAGGTCGGTGAGCGGGTCGCCGAGGGTGGACATCTCCCAGTCGAGGATCGCCTTGATCTGGTCGTCCTCGCCGATCAGGACGTTGTCGAGCCGGTAGTCGCCGTGTACGACGGTGGGCGCGGGGGAGACGGGCAGCCGGCGCCCCAGGGCGGCGTGCAGCTCGTCGATCCCCGCCAGGTCGCGGTTGCGCGAGGCGTCCAGCTGCTTGCCCCAGCGGCGCAGCTGCCGGTCGAGGAAGCCGTCGGGCCGCCCGAAGTCACCGAGTCCGACCGCTTGCGGGTCCACGGAGTGCAGGTCGACGAGGGTGTCGACGAGCCCGAGGACCGCGGCCCGGGTGCGCTCGACGCCCAGCGGGGCGAGCTCCTCGGCGGTGCGGAAGGGCGTGCCGTCCACGAATTCCATGACGTAGAAGGACGCACCGATCACGGCGTCGTCCTCGCAGAGCAGCAAGGGCGCCGGCACCGGCACGGCGGTCCCGTGCAGCGCGCTGATCACCCGGTGCTCGCGCTTCATGTCGTGCGCGGTCGCCAGCACGTGCCCGAGCGGTGGCCGCCGCACGACCCAGCGCTTGGCGCCGTCCGTCACGGCGTACGTGAGGTTCGACCGGCCGCCCTCGATCAGCCGGGCCGTGAGCGGTCCGCCCACGAGGCCCGGCCGCTCGCGGTCCAGATGGCCGCGCAACTGGTCGAGATCGAGGCCTGGTGGATGGTCTGAGCTCATCTTCGCTCCTGGTCGGACGGTCGTCGTCGAAGTGCCGCGCCGCTGAC
Source organism: Streptomyces sp. NPDC057302 (assembly GCF_042667685.1). NCBI lineage: Bacteria > Bacillati > Actinomycetota > Actinomycetes > Kitasatosporales > Streptomycetaceae > Streptomyces > Streptomyces sp. NPDC057302. Next base: position 136,097 of record NZ_JBHUZJ010000015.1, read on the forward strand.
GCGCGGCGTCGCGCTGACGTTCATGATGCCGACCAGTCGGTATGTAGTCCAGAGCGCCGTGGGAACGTGATCAGGATCGCGGCGCCGCGAAGGTGCCCGGACGTGCGGATCCCCCGCCACAGACTGCCAGTTGGCGCCCGTGCGGGGGAAGGAGGTCGAGCCGCTGGGTCCGGGTGGGACTCAGTGGTCGTCCCAGTGGCCCTCGTGCGCCGCGTGCCGGTGGCCGTCGTGGACGTAGTCGACGTGGTCGCCGTGCAGCACCGAGGGGTGCCCGCAGCCCTCGCCGTGCCGGTGGTCGTGCCCCTCGTGGACCGCGTGCTCGTCCGGCTCGCACTCGTCCCAGTGGCCGGAGTGCAGGCGGTGCATGTGACCGTCGTGCGCGTAGTCGACGTGGTCGCCGTGCGGCACCTCCGGGTGGCCGCAGGCCGGGCCGTGGATGTGCTCGTGGACGGGGTGTTCGTGGTGGAGCGTGCTCATGGCGCGTGCACCTTCTGTGGGAACCGGGGGAGGGGAGTGACTCTCTCAGGCTAGTACTCGATGCCCGTTTGGTGGGGATATGGAAGCCTTGTTGATGTTTCCACCACCGCGCCGCGGCCACGCGGGCCATCCGACGAAGGCACTCCCATGAAGCCGACCCCATGAAGGCGATCAGCTACCGCCGGTACGGCGGCCCCGAAGTCCTCGAGTACGGCGATGTCCGCGACCCGAAGGTCGGCCCCGACTCCGTCCTGGTGAAGGTCCGTGCCGCGTCGGTGAACCCCGTCGACTGGAAGTGCATGGCAGGCCACCTCGACGGCATCCTCGACCCCGTCTTCCCGGTGATCCCGGGCTGGGACGTCGCGGGCGTCGTGGTGCAGCCCGGCGCTTCCGTCCCCGAGTTCGCCGTGGGGGACGAGGTCATCGGCTACGTACGCGAGGACTTCCTCTCGCGCGGCACCTTCGCCGAGTACGTGGCGGCCCCCGTGCGCACCCTCGCCCGCAAGCCGCGCAACCTCACCTTCGCGGAGGCTTCGGGGCTGCCGCTCGCGGGGCTCACCGCCTACCAGGTGATCGTCAAGACCCTCGCGGTGACGGAGGGCGACGTCGCCCTCGTGCACGCGGCGGCAGGCGGCGTCGGCTCCATCGCCGTCCAGCTGGCCCGGCACGCGGGCGCCCGCGTCATCGGCACCGCCAGCGAGCGCAACCACGACTACCTGCGCGAACTCGGCGCGGAGCCGGTCACCTACGGCGACGGTCTGGCCGAACGCGTGCGCGCCCTGGCACCGGAGGGCGTGGACGCGGCCTTCGACACGATCGGCGGCGACACCCTCAAGGTGTCCGCCGAGCTCCTCGCGCCCGGCGGCCGGCTGGCGTCCATCGCGGACGGCGCGGTGATCGGCCTGGGCGGGCACTACTGCTTCGTACGCCCGGACGCCGACGACCTCCAGCGCCTGACGCAGCTCGTGGAGCAGGACGTCGTCACGGTCCACGTCGACCAGACGTTCCCGCTGGAGCGGGCGGCGGACGCCTACCGCCTCAGTGCGGAGGGGCGTACCCGCGGCAAGATCGCCGTGACGGTGGACTGGGCGGACTGACCAGCCACGGCCGCCGCCCGCGCGGGGGCCCGCTTCAGAACACCATGGCCGTCGCGCACGCCGCGAGCGCCATCGTGCACAGAGCCGCCGTTGCCGCGGCCCGCGCCGAAAGCCGCAGCGGTCTGCTGGTGGCGGCGAGCTCGGTCATCCTGCGGTGCGCCACGCCCAGGAAGCCGAGCCACAGGAACAGGCAGAGGGCGCAGGCGAGGACGGCCACCGCGGTGGTCCCCTCGTGCAGGGCGGCCCGCGCCGCGAGGACGGCGGCGACGGTGCAGGACAGGGTCGTACGCCGCCACGCGAGCCTCGTACGCTCCGGCTGGAGCCCCGGATCGCGTGCGGGGACCCCCGCCTCGCCCTGGTCGCTCACCCTTCCCACCCGAAGAGCACGACGACGACCATGGCGAGCGCCACGACCGCGACGGCCAGGCTCAAGGCGGTCGGGAAGCGCGAGACGGGCAGATCCTCGCCCCGCCGCATGGCCCGCTCGCAGCGCACCCAGTGGTTGACCGCCCGCAGCGAGCTGAGCACGCCCGCGGCGAGCAGGGCGAGCGCGAGCCCGATGCGCCACCCCCAGCGCAGGTCGGGCAGGAACTGGTCCACCGCGAAACCGCTGCCGATCAAGGCGAGCGCGGTGCGCAGCCAGGCGAGGAAGGTACGTTCGTTGGCGAGCGAGAAGCGGTAGTCGGGGGTGTCGCCCTCGTCACGGATCCCTTCGGGCGCGAACCACAGGCGCAGGCTTTGTACGAATTTGCTCACCGGTCGACCCTAACCGGCGCGGAATTCCCGCAGCCGCTCGAACGCGGCGAGCCCGTCGGGCACCCACTCCCACGCGCCGAGCCGCTCATCGAGCTCGGCGTCGGTGAGGAAGGCGTGCCAGGCGACCTCCTCGACCTGCGGGTCCACGGGCAGGTCGCAGCGCACCTCGTAGAGGTAGGACCACCAGCTGTGCCCCGCGCCGTCCTCGTACAGGAACTTGAACAGCGGCGTGGGGCGCGGCAGTCCATGGACCCCGAGCTCCTCCTCTGCCTCCCGCAGGGCCGCGTCGTCGTAGGACTCGCCGGCCCCGACGACACCGCCGACGAACATGTCGTACATCGAGGGGAAGACCAGCTTGACCGGTGTGCGCCGGTGCACGAAGACGCGGCCATCGGCGTCGCGTGCCTGGATGAACACACAGCGGTGGCGCAGGCCCCGCGCGTACACCTCACCGCGCGGGGCCTCGCCGACGACCTCGTCGTTCTCGTCGACGATGGACAGGATCTCTTCACTGGGGTCGGGCACCGGCCGGCCGTTCGTCGTCATGCCGACCATCCAACCTCAATGCCCCATGCGTACTTATAGGGCCTGCCTACTGGTGTGCTTACTGGCCCATGACGTACTTCACGGTGGGGCCCGCGGTCCAGCCGCCGTCGACGGCGAGCTCCGCGCCGGTCACGTACGAAGCGGCGTCCGAGAGCAGGAAGACCATGGCGCCCGCGATCTCGTGCGGCTCGCCGACCCGGCCCATCGGGGTGTTGGGGTAGTTGCCCTCGCCCTTCTCGATGCCCACCTGGGCCGTCATCGGGGTGTACGTCATGCCCGGGTGGACGGAGTTGACGCGGATGCGGGCGGTGCCGAGCTCCACCGCGCCGATCTTGGTGAGGCCGCGGACGCCCCACTTGGAGGCGCCGTAACCGGCGGTGAGCGCGAGGCCCATGAGTCCGGCCGCGGAGGAGATGTTCACGATGGAGCCGCCGCCCGCCTCCTTCATGGCCGGGACGACGCTCTTCATGCCGATGAAGACGCCGGTCAGGTTGATGTCGAGCACCTTGCGGAAGTGCTCGACCGACTCCGACTCCAGGAACTGGCCCGTGGAGATACCGGCGTTGTTGACCAGACCGTGGATCCCGCCGAACTCGGTGACCGCGAGCTCGACGACGTGCTGCCAGTCCTCCTCCGACGTCACGTCGTGGTGGACGAAGCGGGCGCGCTCGCCCAGCTCGGCGGCGGTGACCTCGCCCTCCTTGTCGAGGACGTCGGTCAGGACGACGTTCGCCCCGGCGGCGACCGCCTGGCGCGCGGGCTCGGCGCCCCGGGCGGGCGCCGCGGCGCGGTTGGACACGGTGCAGGCGGGGGGGGAGTGCGGGG
>NZ_JBHUZJ010000016.1:0-136624 GCF_042667685.1 Streptomyces sp. NPDC057302
GTTGATAGGCCAGATCTGGAAGCCCGGTAACGGGTGGAGGTGACTGGTACTAATAGGCCGAGGGCTTGTCCTCAGTTGCTCGCGTCCACTGTGTTGGTTCTGAAACCACGAACAACCCCGTATGTCGGGCCACGACTACGGTGCGGTTGACAGTTTCATAGTGTTTCGGTGGTCATAGCGTGAGGGAAACGCCCGGTTACATTCCGAACCCGGAAGCTAAGCCTCACAGCGCCGATGGTACTGCAGGGGGGACCCTGTGGGAGAGTAGGACGCCGCCGAACTTATTTTATAGCCGTGGTCCCTGGACTTAATTGTCCGGGGGCCACGGCTTTTTTGTGTTTCTGGTCCCTTTCCGGGCCCCGAGTTACCCCTCTGCACCGCCGGCTGACAACTGAGGGTAAGGTCAGGGGGCATCATCGGCTCGTTTCCCACAGGAGGCCCCCGGGTGGAGGTCCAGGAGACTCGCGTCCAGACGGACCGGGTCCTCACCATCCCGAACATCCTCAGCATGGCGCGTCTCCTCGGCGTACCCCTCTTCCTGTGGTTGATCCTCAGGCCGGAGTTCGGCGGGCCCAAGAGTGACCACTGGGCGCTCCTGGTGCTGATGCTGAGCGGCATCAGTGATTATCTCGACGGCAAGCTGGCCCGCCGCTGGAACCAGATCAGCAACCTAGGGCGCTTGCTCGACCCGGCCGCCGACCGGCTCTATATTCTGTCGACCTTGCTCGGGCTCACGTGGCGGGAGATTCTTCCGCTGTGGCTGACCGCGGTGCTGCTCCTGCGCGAGTTGGTTCTGCTGGTGATGGTCTGGATCCTCAGGCGTCACGGCTATCCGCCGCCCCAGGTGAACTTCCTGGGCAAGGCCGCCACCTTCAACCTGATGTACGCCTTTCCACTACTGCTCCTCAGCGATGGAAGTGGCTGGATCAGCACTGCCGCTGCTATTTTCGGATGGGCGTTCGCAGGATGGGGTACAAGTCTGTACTGGTGGGCAGGGATCCTGTACGTGGTTCAGGTCCGCCGACTTATCCGTGCGGACGCCACGGCCGATTGAGCTTGCCGATTCGGCAGCTGTAGAAGCTCGCAGTCCTGTAAGCGACACATACGGGCCTATCTTGGCGGGCTAAGTCGGCTAGATCGTCGTCTATTGAGGAGGACGCTTCCGACATGAAGGCCGTCGTAATGGCCGGAGGCGAAGGCACGCGCCTTCGCCCTATGACCTCGAGCATGCCCAAGCCGCTCCTGCCTGTGGCCAACAGGCCCATCATGGAGCATGTGCTTCGGCTGCTCAAGAGGCATGGGCTCACCGAGACCGTAGTAACAGTCCAGTTCTTGGCTTCTCTGGTCAAGAATTACTTCGGCGATGGTGAAGAGCTCGGTATGGAGCTCACCTATGCCAATGAGGAGAAGCCACTCGGCACTGCCGGGAGCGTGAAGAACGCAGAGGAAGCATTGAAGGACGATGCATTCCTCGTGATCTCCGGTGATGCGCTGACCGACTTCGACCTCACCGAGCTCATCAACTTCCACAAGGAGAAGGGCGCGCTTGTCACGGTCTGTCTGACGCGCGTTCCCAATCCGTTGGAATTCGGCATCACCATCGTGGACGAGGAAGGAAAGGTCGAGCGCTTCCTCGAGAAGCCGACCTGGGGGCAGGTCTTCTCCGACACGGTGAACACGGGCATCTACGTGATGGAGCCCGAGGTCTTCGACTACGTCGACGCCGATGTGTCGGTGGACTGGTCCGGTGACGTCTTCCCCCAGCTCATGAAGGAAGGCAAGCCCGTCTACGGGTACATCGCCGAGGGCTACTGGGAGGACGTCGGTACGCACGAGAGCTACGTCAAGGCCCAGGCCGACGTGCTCGAGCGCAAGGTCGACGTCGAGCTCGACGGGTTCGAGATCTCACCCGGTGTCTGGGTCGCCGAAGGCGCCGAGGTGCACCCCGACGCCACCCTGCGCGGGCCGCTCTACATCGGCGACTACGCCAAGGTCGAGGCCGACGCCGAGATTCGCGAGCACACGGTGGTGGGCTCGAACGTGGTCGTCAAGACCGGTGCGTTCCTGCACAGGGCCGTCGTGCACGACAACGTCTACATCGGCCAGCACAGCAACCTGCGGGGCTGTGTCATCGGCAGGAACACCGACATCATGCGGGCCGCCCGCATCGAGGACGGCGCCGTCATCGGCGACGAGTGCCTCGTCGGTGAGGAATCGATTATCCAGGGCAATGTCCGGGTCTACCCGTTCAAGACGATCGAGGCCGGCGCATTCGTCAACACCTCCGTCATCTGGGAGTCCCGGGGCCAGGCGCACCTCTTCGGTGCGCGTGGGGTCTCCGGGATCCTGAACGTGGAGATCACACCGGAGCTCGCGGTGCGGCTGGCGGGTGCGTACGCCACGACCCTCAAGAAGGGCTCGACCGTCACCACGGCCCGTGACCACTCGCGGGGCGCCAGGGCGCTGAAGCGAGCGGTGATCTCGGCCCTGCAGGCCAGCGCCATCGACGTACGCGACCTGGAGAACGTGCCGCTGCCGGTGGCGCGGCAGCAGACGGCCCGGGGCAGTGCCGGCGGGATCATGATCCGGACGACGCCCGGGGTCCCCGACTCCGTCGACATCATGTTCTTCGACGCGCGTGGGGCCGACCTGTCGCAGGGGAGCCAGCGGAAGCTGGACCGGGTGTACGCGCGCCAGGAGTACCGGCGGGCCTTCCCCGGGGAGATCGGGGATCTGCACTTCCCGTCCAGCGTCTTCGACTCCTACACCGGTTCACTGCTGCGCAACGTGGACACCACAGGTGTCGCCGAGTCGGACCTCAAGGTGGTCGTCGACGCTTCCAACGGAAGTGCGGGCCTCGTGCTGCCGAGCCTGCTCGGGCGCCTCGGTGTCGACGCGCTGACCATCAACCCGGGTCTCGACGAGTCGCGGCCGACCGAGACCTATGAAGCGCGCAGGTCGGGGCTGGTGCGGCTGGGCGAGATCGTGGCGTCTTCGCGTGCCGACTTCGGTGTGCGGTTCGACCCTGTCGGCGAGCGGCTTTCGCTCGTCGACGAGAAGGGGCGGATCATCGAGGACGACCGCGCGCTGCTCGTCATGCTCGATCTGGTCGCCGCGGAACGCCGCAGCGGGCGGGTCGCGCTGCCGGTGACGACGACGCGCATCGGCGAGCAGGTGGCGGCGTACCACGGGACGCAGGTCGACTGGACGACGACGTCGCCCGACGATCTGACGCGCGTGGGACGCGATGAGTCGACCATCTTCGGCGGCGACGGCCGCGGTGGATTCATCATTCCGGAGTTCAGCAGCGTCTTCGACGGTACGGCCGCCTTCGTGCGGCTCATCGGTCTCGTGGCGCGCACGCAGCTCACGCTGAGCCAGATCGACGCGCGGATCCCGCGGGCCCATGTGCTGCGGCGTGATCTCGCGACGCCGTGGGCGGTCAAGGGGCTCGTGATGCGGACCGTGGTCGAGGCGGCGGGTGAGCGTTCGGTGGACACGACCGACGGCGTCCGGGTCGTGGAGACCGACGGCCGGTGGGTGCTCGTACTGCCCGATCCCGCAGAGGCCGTCACTCATCTGTGGGCCGAGGGACCCGACGACGCCTCCGCCCAGGCGTTGCTCGACGAGTGGTCCGCCGTGGTGGACAGCGCCGGTCGCTGACCGGTCGCGTGGGCCGGACGGCACCCGTGAGAGGTGCTGTCCGGCACGCCGGTGGGGCCATTCGGAGGTAACGCCCGCGACGTGCGACGATGTGCGGCATGCCGCAGCAGCCCCCCGTTCGGAGCACCCCCTCGCGCCCCCGGCGTCCGGACGCCTCCATGTCGCTGCTGACCACGGTCATGGACCACAGCCTGGACGAGGGCTATGCCGAGGCGGCCGCGCGCAAGAAGGCCAAAGGCGCCGGTGGAGTGCCGCGTCCGCTGCGGGCGAAGCTCGGCCTTGCGCTCGGACTCGTGCTCGCGGCCCTGGTGGTGACGGTGGGAGCGGCCCAGGCGCGGATAGCGGCTCCGGTGGTCGCCAAGGAGCGCGGCGAGCTCATCGACCGCATCGAGTCCGCGACTTCCGACGCCGACGAGCTCGAAGGTGACGTCGAAACGCTCCGCGACGACGTGGGCGAGCGGCAGCGCGAGGCGCTGAAGAAACACGGGGGCAGCCAGGGCGAGTTGGTGTCCCTGCTCTCCGGTGCGACCAAGGTCCATGGGCGCGGTGTGAAGCTCGTGGTGGACGACGCCAAGGAAGCCGACCAGGGCGGGGGCGGGCCGCGGGAGAGCGCCGGGTTCTCCGACACCGGGCGGGTGCGTGACCGGGACATGCAACGGGTCGTCAACGGCCTGTGGCAGTCCGGCGCGGAAGCGATCGCCATCAACGACCAGCGGCTGACGGCGCTGTCGGCGATCAGGGCCGCGGGCGACGCCATACTGGTCGACAACAAGCCGCTGGTGCCGCCGTATACGGTGCTTGCCGTGGGTGACGGTCAGCGCTTGAGCACGAGATTCCAGAACAGTCGCGACGGTCAATATCTGCATGCTCTGCAGGAGAACTTCGGCGTCCGGACCAGCATTTCCGCGCAGGACGACGTCCGACTGCCCGCAGCACCGAGTGTGACCGTACGTACAGCAGAGCCGAAGGCAGGAAAGGGCACATCGTGATCGCCGTACTGGGCCTCGTCGTGGGAGTCGTGGCCGGATTGTTGGTCCGGCCCGAGGTTCCGGCCGTGGTCGAGCCGTACCTTCCGATCGCCGTGGTGGCGGCACTCGACGCGGTGTTCGGAGGCCTGCGCGCGATGCTCGACGGGATCTTCGACGACAAGGTCTTCGTGGTGTCGTTCCTCTCGAACGTGGTCGTGGCCGCCCTGATCGTGTTCCTCGGCGACAAGTTGGGCGTCGGCGCGCAGCTCTCCACCGGTGTCGTCGTGGTCCTCGGCATCCGGATCTTCTCCAACGCCGCCGCCATCCGCCGACACATCTTCAGGGCGTGACGCGCATGGGTACGGACGAGACGCCCGAGGGCGACAACCGGTCCAACCGGAGCAGGGAACTTCCCGCCGAGGTGCGCAGCGTGCCCGCGGAGCCCGTCGAGGGCGCGACGCCCGCGCCGGACGAACGGCAGGGCGAACGGCAGGAAGAGCAGCGGGACGAGCCGGCGCCGATCAGCGGCCGGCGGCGGCTGGCGCAGGGGCTGTGGCCGCCCCGCGTCACGCGCCCGCAACTCATCGTCGCCCTGCTCCTGTTCGTGCTGGGGCTCGGTCTGGCCATCCAGGTGCGCTCGAACAACGACAGCAGCGCGCTGCGCGGCGCACGTCAGGAAGATCTCGTACGCATCCTCGATGAACTCGATGACCGTACACAGCGTCTGGAAGGTGAGAAGCAGCGTCTCGAGGACCAGCGCACCGGGCTCGAGAACAGCTCGGACCAGGCCGAGGAGGCCCGCAAGCAGACTGTCGAGAGAGAACGTCAACTCGGCATTCTGGCGGGCACCGTGGCCGCGCAGGGTCCTGGCATCACGCTGACCATCGACGACAAGAGGGGGGCGGTCGAGGCGGACATGCTGCTCGATGCCATTCAGGAGCTGCGCGCCGCGGGCGCCGAGGCCATCCAGATCAATGATGTACGCGTAGTGGCCAACACCTATCTGTCGGATACGGACAGTGGTGGTGTCCGGGTGGACGGTCGCAAGGTCGGCAAGCCCTACCGGTTCAAGGTGATCGGCAAGCCGCAGGACCTCGAGCCGGCGCTGAACATCCCAGGTGGTGTGGTGCAGACTCTGGAGAAGGAGCAGGCCACCGTCACCGTGGCGCGAGCGGAGAAGATCGTGGTGGACGCCTTGCGAGCGGCGAAGCGGCCTGACTACGCTCGGTCGTCGTCCCAGTGAGGCGGGGGTGCATGGGGGCCGCCGGTCGAGGGCATGAGGTTGCGGGGGGTCGGCGCACCGTAAGCGTGGTGCGTGGTGGAAACTGTTTGGTGGGTGCGGACGTTGTGAGGATGTCTGCACTGCCGATGTACGCCGGTGTGTGCAATCAGGGTTCGTCCTGCCCCACGGGCGGGTCTGTTTCGGTCAAGGGGAATCGCCCGTGAAGTTGTTTGCGAAGTTGTTCGGCAAGAGCGCACGTGAGGACAGTGGCAACCCCGCCACTGCCCGCCACCGTGCCCCGCGCCATGGAGATGCCGAGGGTTCCGAGGGACAGGGCGCCGAGCGTCCGATGTTCCGTGACCAGGTCGGTGGGCCAGGCGGTGACATTTCGGGCGCGCAGGGCGCGTCGTCTGTTGACCCTGCCGGTCCGGGCCGCATAGGTTTCGGAGAACCGTCAACCTCAAGTACGGGTGGAGGGTTTACCCCCGATCCGTACGCATCGAATGCCCCCGCGGGGCAGCCGCGGCAGGAGGATCCGTCCATGGCCCTGGTGTGTACGAGGTGCGGGAACCGCAACGCCGAGGCGAGCCGGTTCTGCTCCAACTGCGGTGCGCCGCTGCGGGCCGGGGCCGCGCCGGAGCGTCCCTCCGAGACGACCTCCACCATCTCCATCTCGGGCCTGGAGGCCTACGACGCGGAGGTGACGGGGCAGACCGCCTCGCCCGCCCTCTCGCCGGAGGCCCAGGCCGCCGTTGACGCACTGCCGCTCGGTTCCGCGCTCCTCGTGGTGCGCCGGGGTCCGAACTCGGGCAGCCGCTTCCTTTTGGACGGCGAGCTGACCACGGCGGGGCGTCACCCGCAGAGCGACATCTTCTTGGACGACGTGACCGTCTCGCGCCGTCACGTGGAGTTCCGTCGCCTCGGTGACGGTTCCTTCACCGTCGCCGACGTGGGCAGCCTCAACGGCACGTACGTCAACCGGGAGCGCATCGACTCGGTCGCGCTGTCGAACGGCGACGAGGTGCAGATCGGCAAGTACCGGCTGGTCTTCTACGCGAGCCAGCGGGGCATCGGTATCTGATCCTCCCCCAGACTTCGTCCGGGGGGACCCCCAGGAAGGTCCATGCTTCAAACACCGAGGGGCGGTGCCGGGAACGGCACCGCCGCCGAGGACCATCGGCTGATGAGCATCGGCGCTGTTCTGAACGCGCTGCGTGACGAGTTTCCCGAGGTCACGATCTCCAAGATCCGCTTCTTGGAGTCGGAAGGGCTCATCGAGCCGGAGCGCACGCCGTCCGGCTATCGCAAGTTCAGCCCCCAGGACGTCGAGCGGCTCGCTCACGTCCTGAGGATGCAGCGGGACCACTATCTGCCGCTCAAGGTCATCCGGGAGCACCTGGACGCCCTGGAGCGCGGAGAGCGGGCCCCCCTGCCCTCCCTGGGGCAGCCACGCGAGCCCGGTGACGCCTGGGGCGTGAGTGACGCCGATGAGCCCACTGCCGCCCGCGTGGGCCGTGCCGAGCTGCTGGCCGCCGCCGAGATCGACGAGGAGCAGCTCTCCGACTGGGAGACGTACGGGCTCATCGCGCCGCTGCCCGACGGCGGTTACGACGCGGAGGCCGTGACGGTCGCCGCGCTCGTCGTCGAACTTGGGCGATTCGGTATCGAACCCAGGCATCTGCGCACCATGAAGTCGGCGGCCGAACGTGAGGCCGGGCTTGTCGACCAGGTCGTGGCGCCGCTGCGCCGGCACCGCAATCCGCAGACCAGAGCCCATGCGGAAGCCCGTACGAAGGAGCTCGCGGGGCTGACCGGAAAGCTGCACTCTGCACTGGTGCAGACCGCGCTCGGGGTGCGGTTGCCCTGACTCGGGGGGTGCCCGACTACCCAAACCGGCCGGGCACGTCCTAGGGTTGCTGTGTGAACGAGCTCGACGTCGTAGGTGTCCGGGTGGAAATGCCCTCCAACCAACCGATCGTGCTCCTGCGTGAAGTGGGAGGCGATCGTTACCTCCCCATCTGGATCGGACCAGGTGAGGCGACCGCGATCGCCTTCGCACAGCAGGGGATGGCGCCCGCACGGCCGCTGACCCACGACCTGTTCAAGGACGTGCTGGAGGCGGTGGGACAGGAGCTCACCGAAGTGCGCATCACGGACCTCCGAGAAGGGGTCTTCTACGCGGAACTGGTCTTCGCCAGCGGAGTCGAGGTGAGTGCCAGGCCGTCCGACGCCATAGCGCTCGCCCTGCGCACCGGAACGCCGATCTACGGCAGTGACGGTGTCCTGGACGACGCGGGGATCGCGATTCCGGACGAGCAGGAGGACGAGGTGGAGAAGTTCCGCGAGTTCCTCGACCAGATCTCGCCCGAGGACTTCGGTACCAACAGCCAGTAGTCCCTCGCTCCCGAAGGGGCCCGGCCGACCATTCGGCTAGCCTTTCCCGGCGGTGAGGTACGGCAAACCACTCTTAGGGTGATTATCACTCGGCGTGCCGAGTGTGGCGATCGTTGACGAGCCCCTGGTGACTGCCTACCTTCGAGTGGGCAGGTCAAGGACGGAGGTCGGCGTGAGAAGCAGCGGCGACGGTACGGCGATGGGTGGGCCGTATCCGCTTCACAGCAGCGCGGCCGGTCACTCTCCGCAGAGGCCGATGGCGGTTCAGGGGAGCGTTCAGGGGAGCGGGGACGCCACGTCCGGACAGTCCGAACAGGAACAGATCGGTTACCGGGGGCCGACCGCGTGCGCGGCCGCCGGGATCACGTACCGACAGCTCGACTACTGGGCCCGTACGGGCCTGGTCGAGCCCAGTGTGCGGTCCGCCGGCGGGTCGGGGACCCAGCGGCTCTACAGCTTCCGGGACGTCGTCGTCCTGAAGATCGTGAAGCGGTTCCTCGACACGGGTGTGTCCCTCCAGAACATCCGGACCACGGTCCAGCATCTGAGTGACCCCGGGTTCAAGGACCTGGAGCGGATGACGCTCATGAGCGACGGCGCGACGGTCTACGAGTGCACGTCCCCCGATGAGGTCCATGAGCTGCTCCAGGGCGGCCAGGGAGTCTTCGGGATCGCCGTGGGTGTCGTCTGGCGGGACGTGGAGGCGGCCCTTTCGCAGCTGCACGGGGAGCGGATCGACACCGGGGAGACGCTGGTGCGCCAGAACCCCGCCGACGAGCTCGCGAGGCGGCGCAACAGGGCTGTGTGACGCCTGTGACCCCTGTGACTTCTGTGACCGTGGTGCCCGGAGTTCGGCTGCCAGGTGGCGTTCCCGGTGCGTTGTCAGTGGCGTAGGGCAGCATCAGAGGTGTGAGAACCGCGCCCACGATTCTGCATCTCGACATGGATGCCTTCTACGCGTCCGCCGAGCAGGCCGCGAAACCGAGTCTGCGCGGGAAGGCCGTGGTGGTGGGCGGGCTCGGGCCGCGGGGTGTGGTGGCCACGGCTTCGTACGAAGCGCGCAAGTTCGGGGTGCACTCGGCGATGCCCATGGGGCAGGCGCGGCGACTGGCGCCCAATGCCGCCTATCTGGTGCCGCGCTTCTCGCTCTACCGCGACATCAGCGAGCAGGTGATGGCGCTGCTGCGGGAGCTGTCGCCGCTGGTGGAGCCGCTCAGCCTGGACGAGGCCTTCGTCGACCTGGAGGCGGGCGGGGTGGCCGACGACCAGGCGTCGGCCCTTGTGGTGGGCGAGCGGTTGCGTGCGGACATCAAGGCGGTGACCGGGCTCGCGGGCTCGGTCGGGCTCGCCGCGTCCAAGATGCTGGCCAAGATCGCCTCGGAGGAGGCCAAGCCGGACGGCCTGCGGCTGATAGTGCCGGGGACCGAGCGGGACCTGCTCGCGCCGATGTCGGTGCGGACGCTGCCGGGCGTCGGGCCTGCCACCGGTGACCATCTGCGGCGGGGCGGGATCATGACCGTGGGGGAGATCGCGGAGGCGGGCGAGGACGAGCTCGTCAGGCTGCTCGGGAAGTCGCACGGGAGCGCGCTGTACGCGATGGCGCTGGCGCTCGACGAGCGGCCCGTGGTGGCGGAGCGGGAGTCCAAGTCGGTCAGCGTCGAGGACACGTACGACGTGGACATCCATGACCGGGTGCGGGTCAGGGGCGAGGTGGCGCGGCTAGCCGACCGCTGTGTGGAGCGGCTGCGGGCGGCGGGGCACTCGGGGCGGACCATCGTCCTGAAGGTGCGGCGGTTCGACTTCTCGACGCTGACGCGCTCCGAGACGCTGCGGGGGCCGACGGACGACCCTGGGGTGGTGCGGGAGGCCGCCGCGCGGCTCCTCGAGTCCGTGGACACCACAGGGGGCGTGCGGCTCCTTGGAGTGGGCGTCACGGGGCTCGCCGACTACACGCAGGAGGATCTCTTCGCGCAGGCCCAGGCGCAGGCCGAGACCGAAGCCGCGGAGGTGCTGGAGACGCAGCGGGAGGCGGAGGCGCAGGCGCAGCGGGAGGGCGAGGCGCAGGGCGGGCAGGCCGCGGAGGCTTCGGCGGAGGCCGTGGGCGAGGCAGTGGAGGTGCCCGTGGCGGTCGCCGTGGCCGAGCGGCGTTGGTCCGCCGGGCACGATGTGCGCCATGCCGAGTACGGGCACGGGTGGGTGCAGGGCAGTGGCCTGGGGCGGGTGACGGTCCGCTTCGAGACGCCGGAGTCGTCGGTGCCGGGGCGGGTGCGGACCTTCCGGACGGATGATCCGGAGCTCGAGCCCGCGGAGCCGCTGCCTCTGGTGGGCCCGCCGGGGGAGGGGGCCGGGCAGCGCCCGCCGGTCTGACGGTGGCCCGCGGCGGGGCTGGAGTCAGGTGCTCTCCTGGCCCGCGATCTTGCCGAAGTCCTGGTCCGGCGGCGGTGGCGCCTGCGGAGGCGCGATGTCCAGGCCGTAGTGGTGGTAGAGCTGGAGTTCCTGCTCGGGGGAGAGGTGGCGGCCCACGCCGAAGTCGGGGGCGTCCTTGATCAGGGAGCGCTCGAAGGGGATGCGCAGGGTGCCCTCGCTCGTGACCTCGCTGGGCTCCAGGGGTACGAACGCGTCCCGGCTGAAGAGGCCGGTGCGTATGGCCGCCCACTCCGGGGCGCCCGTGGCGTCGTCGAGATAGACCTCGTCGATCGTGCCGATCTTCGCCCCGTTCCGGTCGAACGCCTTGCGGCCGATCAGGTTGCGCGGATCGATATCGGTCTGCACGGGCCCTCCAACTGGTCGAGGCTTGTCGAAGTGGGGCGTAACTCATCCTTGTTCGTTCGTAATCACTACGAAAGAGCACTTCGGGGCAGGCGGCCACTCGAGGGATCGGCCGCGGTCCTCGCTGGTAGGCTGGCGCTTGGCTGCTGACCCCGTGCGGGAGAGCTCTCCGGTGGAGACACCGGAGGCGCCGAAGGAGCAACTCCTCCCCGGAATCTCTCAGGCCCCTGTACCGCACGGACGAGGTCACTCTGGAAAGTAGGGCGGGCATCGGGCGGGCACGTCCGAAACCTTTCCTCACCGACGGTGAAAGCCGGGACGAAGCCTCTCGCGAGGCAGGGACCGGTGAAGCTCTCAGGTTGAGATGACAGAGGGGGAGGCCGTCCGGGTACCCGCGCCGTGGTGCCCCTCGCAGGTCGCGTCAGACCAGCGTCAGACCAGGAGGCCTCCGCAATGACCGCCACCCCTCGCATCCCGCTCTCGCAGCTCGAGCAGGGCATTCCTTTCGAGCAGCGGCACATCGGCCCCGATGTGGAAGCACGGGCCAAGATGCTCGCGCAGGTCGGATACGGCTCGCTCGACGAGCTGACCGCGGCCGCCGTGCCGGACGTGATCAAGAACGCCGAGGCGCTGAACCTGCCGGGAGCGCGCACCGAGGCCGAGGTGCTCGCCGAGCTGCGTTCCCTCGCGGACCGTAACCAGGTCCTCGATTCCATGATCGGGCTCGGTTACTACGGGACCTTCACTCCGCCGGTGATCCTGCGGAACGTGATGGAGAACCCGGCGTGGTACACCGCTTACACCCCGTACCAGCCCGAGATCTCCCAGGGACGTCTTGAGGCGCTCCTCAACTTCCAGACCGTCGTCGCCGAGCTGACCGGCCTTCCGACCTCCGGGGCCTCGCTGCTCGACGAGGGGACCGCCGCCGCCGAGGCCATGGCCCTGTCGCGGCGCATGGGCAAGGTCAAGGACGGTGTCTTCCTCGTCGACGCCGACGCGCTGCCGCAGACCGTCGCCGTGATCCAGACCCGCGCCGAGCCGGCCGGTGTCGAGGTCGTGGTCGCCGATCTGAGCGAGGGCATCCCGGCCGAGGCCGCCGAGCGCGGTGTCGTCGGCGTACTCATCCAGTACCCGGGCGCCTCCGGTGCCGTGCGCGACATAAAGCCCCTCATCGAGCAGGCGCACGAGATCGGCGCCATCGTCTCCGTCGCCGCCGACCTGCTTGCCCTGACGCTGCTCACCTCGCCCGGTGAGCTCGGCGCCGACATCGCCGTCGGCACCACGCAGCGCTTCGGTGTCCCGATGGGCTTCGGCGGCCCGCACGCCGGTTACATGGCGGTGCGCGAGAAGTTCGCGCGCAGCCTGCCGGGGCGGCTCGTCGGAGTCTCCGTGGACGCGGACGGCAACAAGGCCTACCGGCTCGCGCTGCAGACCCGTGAGCAGCACATCCGTCGCGAGAAGGCCACCAGCAACATCTGTACCGCTCAGGTGCTGCTCGCCGTGATGGCCGGAATGTACGCGGTCTACCACGGGCCCGAGGGCCTCAAGGCCATCGCACGGCGTACGCACCGCTACGCGACCGTGCTCGCCGCGGGGCTCACCGCAGGCGGGGTCGAGGTCGTGCACGACGCGTACTTCGACACCCTGACCGTGCGGGTGCCGGGCAAGGCCGACGAGCTCGTCTCCGCGGCCCGCGAGGGTGGCGTGAACATCCACCAGATCGACGCCGACCACGTCTCCCTGGCCTGCGACGAGACCACCACGCGCAAGCAACTGATCGCCCTCTGGACCGCGTTCGGCGTCGAGGGCGACGTCGAGGCGCTCGACGCGCGGACCGAGGACACGCTCCCGGCCGGCCTGCTGCGCGAGGACGAATACCTCACGCACCCCGTCTTCCACCAGTACCGCTCCGAGACCGCCATGCTGCGTTACCTGCGCAAGCTGGCCGACCGCGACTACGCGCTCGACCGCGGCATGATCCCGCTGGGCTCCTGCACCATGAAGCTCAACGCGACCACGGAGATGGAGCCCGTCACCTGGCCCGAGTTCGGACAGCTGCACCCCTTCGCGCCCGCCCAGCAGGCGCAGGGCTATCTGACGCTCATCCGTGAGCTGGAGGAGCGGCTCGCCGAGGTCACCGGGTACGACAAGGTCTCCCTGCAGCCCAACGCAGGTTCGCAAGGAGAGCTGGCCGGACTGCTCGCCGTACGCGGATACCACCGCGCCAACGGCGACGAGCAGCGCACCGTCTGCCTCATTCCCTCCTCCGCGCACGGCACCAACGCCGCGAGCGCCGTGATGGCCGGCATGAAGGTCGTCGTCGTGAAGACGAGCGACGACGGCGAGATCGACGTCGAGGACCTGCGCGCCAAGATCGAGAAGCACCGCGACGAGCTGTCCGTGCTGATGATCACCTACCCGTCCACGCACGGGGTGTTCGAGGAGCACGTCGCCGACATCTGCGCCTCCGTGCACGAGGCGGGCGGCCAGGTCTACGTCGACGGTGCGAACCTCAACGCCCTGGTGGGCCTCGCCCAGCCGGGCAAGTTCGGCGGCGACGTCTCGCACCTGAACCTGCACAAGACCTTCTGCATCCCGCACGGCGGCGGTGGCCCCGGCGTCGGCCCGGTCGGTGTGCGCGAGCACCTCGCGCCGTTCCTGCCCAACCACCCGCTGCAGCCCGCCGCGGGCCCCGAGACGGGCGTCGGCCCGATCTCCGCCGCGCCGTGGGGCTCCGCTGGAATCCTGCCGATCTCCTGGGCGTACGTACGCCTCATGGGCGGCGAGGGCCTCAAGCGCGCCACGCAGGTCGCCGTGCTCTCCGCGAACTACATCGCCAAGCGCCTCGAACCGCACTACCCGGTGCTCTACACCGGTCCCGGCGGGCTCGTCGCGCACGAGTGCATCATCGATCTGCGCCCGCTGAGCAAGGCGACCGGTGTCAGCGTCGACGACATCGCCAAGCGGCTCATCGACTACGGCTTCCACGCGCCGACCATGTCGTTCCCCGTCGCAGGGACGCTGATGATCGAGCCGACCGAGAGCGAGGACCTGGTCGAGATCGACCGGTTCTGCGAGGCGATGATCAACATTCGCGCGGAGATCGAGAAGGTCGGCGGCGAGTGGCCCGCCGAAGACAACCCGCTGCGCAACGCCCCGCACACCGCTGCCGCGCTCGGCGGTGAGTGGGAGCACGCCTACAGCCGCGAGGACGCCGTCTTCCCGGCCGGTGTCGTGGCCGCGGACAAGTACTGGCCGCCGGTGCGCCGCATCGACCAGGCGTACGGCGACCGGAACCTGGTCTGCTCCTGCCCGCCGCTGGATGCGTACGAGGACTGATATCGCGCTCGGAACATGCATGGGGGCCGGTCCGGAGGTTTTCTCTCCGGGTCGGCCCCTTTGTCGTCCGTGCCGTGCCGTCGCCGCGTCAGGCGGCGGTCATGATCTTGTCCGTGCCCAGCGGTCGATGCGGGGCGATGATCTGGCCGTCCGGCAGCAGCTCACCGGTGTCCTCGAAGAGGAGGACTCCGTTGCACAGCAGGCTCCAGCCCTGTTCCGGGTGGCTCGCCATGAGGAGCGCGGCTTCCCGGTCGGCGGAGTCGGCTGTCGGGCACGGTGGTTGGTGCTGGCACATGGAAGGGTTCTTTCGCTGCGATGTGATGGCTGTGACGTCTGCCTTGTGGCTCGATGCGGTGTTCATGGCCGCCCCCCGTTTAGTCGGTCCGATCCCAGTGTTGCCCTACGGGAGTCAATCCGCAGGGATTTGGCTGCAGCGCTCCTTACTGCTTAATGACGTATCACCCGCCCGGACGGTTCAGCTCAACTGCACTGTCTCTTCGGGTGGTTCGGGGTGGTCATACCGGGCTAGTCCGTATGGGTACATGACGCGCCGAGCCCCGCTGCCGGTGACGGCGGCGGGGCACGGAAGCGTACGGCGAGGTCAGGCGGGTGAACCGAGCAGCGGCGCAGGGGTCATGCGATGGGTGAGGACCTTGAGGAGCTCCGAGGCGCGGTGCGGGCGGTGCGCCGCGATGCCGGGAGGCGCCGGCGCCAGGGGCACGAGGATGTCGGAGGGCGCGAGATGACCGCCCGCGCCGTCCGCCGTGCAGTCTCCGTGCAGCCAGAGTGTCAGCATGTAGAGCTCGGGTACGGACAACAGCCGCGGCTGATAAGGCATCGGCATGGCCTCGGCATGGCGCAGGGCGCGCTCGGTGGACGCGATGTAGGGGCCCTCGAAGAAGTGGGAGAAGGTCCATCCGTCAGGTGTCAGCATCGTGTCCGCGGCGGCGACGGCCCGCTCGCCGGAGCGGATCAGGAAACGCCACCCGGCGAGCCGGGTGGGCGATGTGCCCGACGGGGTGATCCGGTCAAGGACGTGGACGGGCAACGGGAGTTCGGGGCTCGTCGGTCCCTGTGCGGCGCGCAGGGACGGAGTGCGGGCTTCGCGTACGGCGGTGGGTGAACCGAGTGCCGCGAGGACGCTGCGCAGGGCGGGCGCGGGAGCCGGGGGGACTTGCAGCGGCATGATGGGTCGCCTCTCTCATTCGACAGGCACGGTGGAACGAGGACAGGTGCGGACGTCGCTGTCTGCTCCGAAGTCAGAGGGGGCGGGGGCAGGGGACCGCGAGCGCCAACTCTCTGCCTCGTTCGCGGAGTTTATACGACACGTGTTCAGGCAGTGTTTCGTCTAACCGCACCCGATATTGCCTGCAAGGCGATATTCGGTCGCCATTTTGCGGGCTTTATCCCGATTCCGGATGAGCTCGGACGTTTGACCTCGGATCCCTTCGCGGGAGCGGACGGCCGATTCTCATCGGTGTTTTTTACCAGGGGCAGGTGCGAGGATTCCCCGGCCTGCCTCATGCCTGGTGAATGTGCCGGGCGGACACGGCAACGAGCCTACTGGGCCGGAGGCATGTGCGGGGCGTTATCGATCACATTGCAGGGCATCATCCACCGTGACGCAGCGGACGGATCACTGGCTGCCCATCCGAGGAGGGGACGCTTCGATGGGGGAGAAGGTCGCAGGAGGAACGTTTGACCTGGCTGAGCGGAGCCGGTACCGGAGCAAGCTCAAGGAGTGTCTGGCGGGACTGCGGAGACTGCTGGACGAGGAGCGGTTCGACCGGCCCAAGAATCTGATGGGTGTGGAGATAGAGCTGAATCTCGCAGGGCCCGACGGCATGCCGAGAATGCTGAATGCGGAAGTACTCGAACGCATCGCGAGCCGTGACTTCCAGACGGAACTCGGAATGTTCAATCTTGAAGTCAATATCGCACCGCACCGATTGGGCGGACGTGTTCTGGACCGGCTCGCCGAAGAGCTGCGCACCGGCCTCGCCTATGCCCACCGCAAAGCGAACGAGGTGAACGCGGGCATCGTGATGATCGGCATTCTGCCGACGCTCGCGCACCACGACCTGGTCTCGGGCAATCTCTCGGACGTCGACCGCTATGCGCTGCTCAACGACCAGATCGTGGCCGCGCGCGGCGAGGACTTCGTCCTGGACATCCAGGGGGTTGAGCGGCTGACCTGTACGTCAGCGTCGATCGCGCCCGAAGCGGCCTGCACGTCCGTGCAGTTGCACCTCCAGGTCACGCCGGGCAGGTTCGCCGACGTGTGGAACGCGGCGCAGGCCGTCGCGGCGGCGCAGGTGGCCGTGGGCGCCAACGCGCCGTTCCTGTTCGGGCGTGAGCTGTGGCGCGAGTCGCGGCCGCCGCTGTTCCTGCAGTCCACCGACACCCGCCCGCCCGAACTCCAGGCACAGGGCGTGCGGCCGCGGACCTGGTTCGGGGAGCGCTGGATCAGCGACGCCTACGAGCTCTTCGAGGAGAACCTGCGCTACTTCCCGGCGCTGCTTCCCCTCATGGACGACGAGGACCCGATCGAGGTGCTCGACGACGGCCGGGTGCCGCAGCTCGGCGAACTCGTCCTGCACAACGGCACCGTGTACCGCTGGAACCGCCCGGTGTACGGCATCGCGGACGGGGTCCCGCACCTGCGGGTGGAGAACCGTGTCCTGCCCGCGGGCCCCACCGTCACCGACGTCATCGCCAATGCCGCCTTCTACTACGGAGTCGTACGCGCCCTCGCGGAGGAACCGCGGCCCGTGTGGAGCCGGCTGCCCTTCGAGACCGCGGCCCGCAACTTCGACACCGCGTGCCGCGACGGCATCGAGGCGCGGCTGCACTGGCCCCGGCGCGGCCGGGCGGGCGGGATCGTGGAGGTGCCCGCCGTCGCCCTCGTACGCGACGAACTGCTGCCGCTGGCGGCGGCCGGGCTCGACGCGTGGGGAGTCGAGCCCGCCGACCGGGACTTCTATCTCGGCATCATCGAGGAGCGGTGCAGGCTGCGGGTGAACGGCGCTTCCTGGCAGGCGGCGACCTATCACCAGGCCCTGGAGACCGGGCTCGAACGCGAGGCCGCGCTCGCCGCGACCACCCGGCGCTATGCCGAGCTGATGCATGCGGGGGACCCGGTGCACACCTGGCCGGTGGGGCTGCCGGAACCGGCCTTCCTGAGCTGACGCGTCGAGGGGGCGGGCTCAGCCGTGGCTGCCCGCCTCCATGATGGCCTTGAGGATGACCGCGTGGATCTGAGCCGGGTCGTCGACCTGGTGACCTGATCCGCCGGTCGCCTCGGCGATCTGCACGACCTCCTCCTTGTCCGCGTCGGGGCCGACCGCGATCGCGATGAGTGGCACGGGGCGCTTGGGGTCGGAGAGGTTCTCCAGCTGCGCGACGAGGTTGCTGCGGGAGATGGAGCCCGGGTCCTGGTTCGCGCCGTCCGTGAGCACCACGAGTGCGTTGAACTTGCCGCGCGCGTAGGTGGACGTCGCTTCCTTGTACGCCGCCAGCGTGGTGTCGTACAGGCCGGTCGCGCCGCCCGGGATGGGCGCCAGGTCGCTGAAGGCGTCCGAGACCTTGTCCCGCTGGGTGTCGTTGCCCTTGCGGTCGCCCAGCCGCTGCGTCGGCACGAGCTTGCGGTAGTCGCGCTTGCCGTCCAGGAGGGTGGCGAACTCCCAGAGGCCGATCTCGTCCTGATCCGTGAACCCCGCCAGCGCCTGGAGCAGCGAGGACTTCGTGATCTCCATCCGGGTCTGGCCCCGGCCCGGCACGATCTCGCCCATGGAGTCCGAGACGTCGACGACCGTGCTGATCCTGGCGCTCTGGACGGTGATCGTCCACATGCCGAGCGTCTCCTGGAGCTCCTTCTCGGAAGGGGGCTCGCTCGGATCGTCCTCGTACGGCTGGGGGGTGCGCCCGCCGGCCGCCGTGACGAGTTGTTCCGAAGGGCCCTCGGAGCCGGTCCTGAAGCCGTGTTTCTCCAGGATCGCGCGTCCCTCGTCGTCGCTGAACAGCGTCATGAAGCGCAGGGCGGCCCGGCTCTGGTCCGTGGACAGCTCGTCCTCCTGGACCAGCGTGTACGGATAGTCGAGACGCGGTGAGCCGTCTTTGGGATAGAACATGTCCAGGCTGTTCTCCTCGCCCGCCGACGCGTTGTGGTCGAACGCGGCCTGCTCGGAGAGGATCAGCGCCTGATTGCGGCGCGGGTTGCCCTGCTCGGTGCCGGAGGAGTCGCGGGCCAGGGTCTCCAGGAGCTGGCTGTCGCTGTCGGACGTGCGCGCGGCCAGCGCCTTGGCCATCCCGGCGGCCTCGGTGTCGCCGTCCTTGCCGCCCGACTTCTCCGCCGACGTGCTCATCTTGGCGAGCGCCAGGAGACCGGTCGCGCTGCGCGCGGGATCGGCGGCACCGAGCCGCAGCTTGTCGCCCTTCATCGCCGCACCGGTCAACTCCGGCCAGTTGTACGTCTTCTTGGGCCAGCCCAGGCTTTCGGCGGCGGAGGGGATCATGGCCATGCCGACCGGGGACGAGGCTATGTTCCCGGCGGGCGAGACCTTGTTCTGCTTGCCGCCCAGGCCGACGCGCTGGAGCCAGAGTTCGGAGTCCGGCACCCACACCTCGTAGCCGGGATCGCCCTTGCCCGTCCGCAGCTGGTCGGCGACCTTGTACGCATCACGCGCGGTGACCCGTACGTCGATGCACGACCCGTCGGACGTGACCTCCTTCTCGCGGGCGTCGTCGGCAGCCGAGCGCAGGGCGGGGGCGATGTCGGGGGCGGCCACGACGTCGAGCTGTACCGCGTCGTCGCCGCACGTGCCGCCGAAGGTGAGCAGATCGCTGCGGACGGCGAAGGCGGTGCCTGCCGCGACCGTCAGGACCAGTGCCGTCGCGATGGCCACCGTGCGGCCGCGGGTACGTGGCCGTGGGTCGGGTGCGTCCGACCCGTACTCATCGGGCAAGCTGTGACGTCCCATGGCGGTGGTGCCCCTCCTTGAGCGATGAAGCAAGGAAAGAGGGGGTGGCATGACCGCAGTCGGCGTCCGTCCCCCTCGGCCTGTCGCGCACGATCTTCGCAACTACATTCGAGACCCTAGCGGTGCGGAGATGGGGATGAGGCGGGATTACTCAACTGGAGGCGGAGTGCAAGCGGAGTCCGGGCCGTTGGCCGGTTCTTTTCGGGGTGAGGGGCCATCGCGACGGATCCTCCGGGACGAGACACTGCTCGTCCTGGCGCTCTCACTGGGTGCGAGCGGTGTGTCCGCGCTGATCAGCTTTGTCGGATCGGTCACCAAACCGGGCGGCCTGAAGGATCAGGCGGCGACCATGAACGCGTCGGCCGCTCCGGGGCGGCCGTGGCTTGATCTCGCGTGGCAATTGTTCGGAATCACGACCGCGTTGGTGCCCGTGGCGCTGGTCGCGCACTTCCTGATCAGGGAGGGCGCCGGGCTGCGCACGATCGGCTTCGACCGGAGTCGGCCCTGGCCCGATCTGGGCCGCGGTGCGGCGATCGCTGCGGTGATCGGCAGCACCGGGATCGCCTTCTATCTGGCGGCGCGCGGGCTCGGGTTCAACCTGACGGTGGTGCCGGAGGACCTGCCCGACGTGTGGTGGAAGTACCCGGTGCTCGTGCTGTCCGCGGTGCAGAACGCGGTCCTCGAGGAAGTGATCGTCGTCGGCTATCTGCTGCGCAGGTTCGGGCAGTTGGGCTGGACGCCGATGGCCGCACTGGTCGGCAGCTCGGTGCTGCGCGGCTCCTACCACCTCTACCAGGGCATCGGCGGGTTCATCGGGAACATGGCGATGGGGGTGGTCTTCGTGCTCCTGTACCGGCGGTGGGGGCGCGTCGGTCCGCTGGTGGTGGCCCATTCGCTGCTCGACATCGGCGCGTTCGTCGGGTACGCGCTGCTTGCGGGGAAGGTGGGGTGGCTGCCCACGCCTTAGACGGCGGGTGGCACGCGGCGGGTGTGACCGTGGGGGTGTACGACCGTGACTCGGTCGTACACCCCCACGGGCATGTCAGGCGTACAGATCCCCCTCGATGACGGTGACCGCGCGGCCCGTCAGGAGGGTGCGGTCGCCGCGCAGTTCCGTGCGGACGAGGCCGCTGCGGGCCGAGGCCTGGAGGCCGGTGAGCTCCGCGCGGCCCAGACGCTCGGACCAGAAGGGGGCCAGGGCGGTGTGGGCGCTGCCCGTCACGGGGTCCTCGTCGATGCCGACGCGGGGGAAGAAGCCGCGGGAGACGAAGTCGTAGCCGCGGGTGGGGTCCTCGGCGCGTGCGGTGGCGATGATGCCGCGCCTGGAGTGCTGGGCCAGGGCCTTGTGGTCCGGGGTGAGGGCGCGCACCGTCTTCTCGTCAGCGAGCTCGACCAGCAGGTCGCCGAGGTTAGCCCCGGTGTCGAACACCGCGAGCGGCTCGGCGCCGAGCGCCTGCGCCGCGCCGTCGGGGATGTCGACCGGGGTGAGCGGAGCGGTCGGGAAGTCCATGGTGACGCTGCCGTCGGGGTGCGCGGTCGTGGTCAGGACGCCGCTGCGGGTGGCGAACCGTACGGGGCCTTGAGCGGTGCCGGTGACCTGCAGGACGTGGGCGGTGGCGAGCGTGGCGTGGCCGCAGAGGTCCACCTCGGTGGCGGGCGTGAACCACCGCAGCGCCCAGTCGGCTTCGCCGCCCGGGGGGAGGGGGTGGGCGTAAGCGGTCTCGGCGTGGTTGACCTCGGTGGCCACGCTCTGGAGCCAGGCGTCCTCGGGGAACGCGTCGAGGAGGAGGACGCCTGCGGGGTTGCCCGTGAAGGGGCGCTCGGCGAAGGCGTCGACGATGCGGATGCGGTGAGAAGTCGGCATGGCTATGACGCTAGCGGGCCAATGTGGGGCCTGGGTAAGGCCAATCGAGGGTGGGCGGACCGGATTGTGGTGCCGGTGGGGGTGGTTCCTGGACTGCTTGGGGGGTTGGTGGACTGGGTGTGGATACGGGGGGCGGGGCGCCGCCCCCTGTTCGGCTCCCGGGCTGGGTTCTCGGAGCCTCGGGCGCCGCCCGCAGTGGCTCTCGTCCTCCGTCCGGGCGGCCGACACCCTCGGCGGGTCGGTGAGGCGTCTGCCCGCGCTCTCCGTGGCCCTTTGACCTGGCGCTCTGCTCATCTCGCAGGAAAACCTTGCCATGCGAACGCTTTCGATATATCGTTGACGCATCGCGACAGATCAACGATGGCGCGATAATCAACTACACGATCAAGCACGCTGAGGAGTGATTGCCATGCGTTCCCACGGTTACGAACACGAGCACGGACGTGGAAAGTGCGGCCCCGGTCACGAGGGTCGCGGCGGCTTCGAGGGGCGGCGCGCCGCGTTCGGTCCCTTTGGGCCCGGCTTCGGCGGTCCCGGCGGGCCCGGCGGCCCCTGGGGCGGCGGTCGAGGCGGCAGGGGCGGTCCGCGAGGCAGGGCGAGGCGCGGCGACGTACGCGCGTCGATCCTGGCCCTCCTGAAGGACCGGCCGATGCACGGCTACGAGATGATCCAAGAGATCGCCGAGCGCAGCGGCGGGGCATGGAAGCCCAGCCCCGGTTCGGTCTACCCGACCCTCCAGCTTCTGGAGGACGAGGGCCTGATCAGCAGCGCGAGCGAGGGCGGCAAGAAGCTCTTCTCGCTCACCGAGGAAGGCCGCACCGCGGCCGAGGAAGGTCCCGACGCGCCTTGGGAAGAAGCCGGGCGCGGGGTCGACTGGGACACGCTGAACGAGATCCGCCAGGCCGGTTTCGGTCTGATGGAGGCGTTCGGCCAGGTCTGGAAGACCGGCAGCAAGGAGCAGCGCGAGAAGGCTCTCACGGTCATCAACGACGCCCGTAAGAAGCTGTACCTGATCCTCGCCGATGAGGACTGAGGTGGTGGGGGTCGATGCCCCCCAGTGCCATTGAGGCGCCCCGCACTTCATGTGTGGGGCGCCTCTTTGTGTGGAGGCCGGGGAAGAGGTGGAGCGCGGGGGAGAGGGGAAGAGAGGCGAGAGGGGGAAGTGCGGGAGGGGAGGAGGTCAGGCGACCAGGCTCGCCAGTTTTCGCAGGGACTCGTCGAGCGCGGCCGTCGCCGAGTCCTTCAGCTTGCCCGCCATCAGGGAGACCGCCGCGCCCGTGAACTCCCCGTCTATGCGTACCTTCGTCGCGTCCCCCTCGGGGATGAGCGTGTAGCGGGTGCCGACCGTGACGCCCATCGGGCCCTTGCCCCTGATGGCCAGGGTGCGCTCGCTCTCCAGGTCCTCGATCGTCCAGTTGACCTCGGCGGGAAAGCCCATGAGCTTCATGTTCTCCACGAACGTGCCGCCCACTTCCAGCGTGGTGGGACCGCCTTTCGGGAAGCTCGTGTGCGTGGCGTTCCATTCGCCGTACGAGGAGAAGTCGGTGAGTTGGGCCCAGACCTTCTCGGCGGGCGCCTCGATCCGTGCTTCCGCGCTGACTTCGGCCATGCGACGACCCCTTCTCGTTGGGTGCTGCGGTGGGGCGCAGCTGCGGTGTCGCGGAACGTAGCCGCAGGGCCTGGAACATTCAATACTGATGAACCGTCAGATGTAGGGGAAACTCCGGCGGAGCCGCCCGGAAGCGGGTCGGGTACTGTTGCCCTCCCCGCGACGGACGCGGGTGGACGGACCCAGGAGGTGAGCCCCATTACCGCAGTAGCAGGTCGGGCGCTCCCCCTTCGCGACCGCGCGGTCCACCAGGCATAGGTGACCGAGGGAGCCCCATAGGCGTCCCGAAAGGTTTCCTCATCTCATGTCTGCCACACCATCGTCACCCGCCTCACCGGCATCACCCGCTTCACCGGCTTCACCCCTGGAGTCCGGGGATTCCGGGGAGTCCCTTGCTCCTTCCGTCATCGTCACCAGGCTGCGCGCCGCCGGCTGTGTCTTCGCCGAGGACGAGGCGGACTTGCTCGTCGCCGCCGCGCGTGACCACGCCGAGCTCGCCGCCATGGTGGAGCGGCGCGTCACCGGACGGCCGCTCGAACACGTCCTGGGCTGGGCGGAATTCCGCGGCCTGCGGATCGCCGTGGACGCCGGGGTCTTCGTGCCCCGGCGGCGCACCGAGTTCCTCGTCCAGGAGGCCGCCGCCCTCGCCGGGCCAGGGGCGGTCGTCGTCGACCTGTGCTGCGGCTCGGGTGCCTTGGGGGCCGCGCTCGGCGCCGCCGTCGGGCGGGTCGAGCTGCACGCCGCCGACATCGACCCCGCCGCCGTGCGGTGCGCCCGGCGCAACGTCGCCGACGTGGGGGGACGGGTGTACGAGGGCGACCTCTACGAGCCGCTGCCCGGCGCCCTGCGTGGGCGCGTCGACGTACTCCTCGCGAACGTCCCCTACGTACCCACCGAAGAGGTCGGTCTCCTGCCGCCGGAAGCCCGCATACATGAGGCCCGTGTGGCGCTCGACGGCGGCGCGGACGGCCTCGACGTCCTGCGGCGGGTGACCGCGGACGCGGCGCGCTGGCTCGCGCCCGGCGGGCGGCTGCTGTTCGAGACGAGTGAGCGCCAGGTGCCGTACGCGCTCGAAGCGGTCGCCGACGGAGGTCTCTCGCCGCGGGCGGTGAGCGACGAGGAGCTGTACGCCACGGTCGTCGTCGGGACGCGTCCGGCGTAGGGCGCGGGCACGGTCCGTGCAGGCCACGCGCGGGTCGGCAAGGGCGCGGGCGTCAGCCGACTCTGCGTATCACCGCCGCGTCGAAGAGATCGCACGCTCGGGGGTGAGGACCCTCGTCGTGGCAGTGCCAGGCTTCCCAGAAGAGGTCGGCGGGCAGCGCGTTCTCGGGTGCGTACACCCTGTACACGTACTGCCTGCCGTCGATCGCGGGCAGCGCGACCATCCAGGATCTGCACTCCATGCCTGAAAGACGAGTGACCGGTGGGCCGTGGTTGCGTGCCCGGCGTGAATCAAGGCGGCACGCGCCCCTCGGGGAAGAACGGTTGGATCTCATCCGTAAGGAGGAGAAGCCACACATGCGTACCCAACCTGTGTCGGACGCGAAGATGCTTCCCTCCGGCGATGACGCCGCTCTCGGGGGCTGATGGGGTGGGAGATGTGCAAAGCCGTACCCCGCAGGGCGCCGAGCCCGGCCCGACCCGAGCAGAGACCGACTCCCGACTCAGCGCCGCACTGGCGTCGGTGGTGGCAGGCGCGCGCCGACGCGCGATGCGGGACGGGGACCGGCAGATCGACACCGCGCATCTGCTGCACTCGCTGCTGGAGACCGATCCCGATGTGCGGGCGGCCTTCGACGACGGGGCGCAGGTGGTGCGGCTGCTCGGCTATCTCGTGCAGCGGAGCATCGGCTACGGCCTGCAGTGGCAGGGGACGGTCGAGGACTCCGGAGCCGTGCCGCTGGTGCGTGAGCACGACTTGGCGGCGGTGAAGGAGTCGGGCTGGTCGCCGGCCGCGACCGCCGCCATGGAGAGGGCCATCGAGCGGTCCGACCGGCGTGGCGAACCGCGCGCCCTCGGCATCGACCTCCTGTTGGCGCTCGTCGCCGATCCCGACTGCCGCGCGGTCGAGGTCCTCGGCCGGGCCGGGGCCGACGCGCGCGCGATCCTCCGGCGGATCGAGGACGATCCGCTCGCCGGGACGTACGGGGATCCCTACGGGGGCCCGTACGCGGACCCGTTCGCCGATCCACATGCCGACCCACGTGCCGACCCACGTGCCGACCCGTACGCCGGAACGTCCGCCGATTGAGACAGGGCCTATCGGGGGTGAAGCTCATGACACGTCCTGTCATGATGTGCCGGTGCAAGCGTCTCAGGGGCAACGAACAGGCTCGCGGCAGAGCCAGGGAAGAGGCGTCGGCCTGGGGCTCGCCCTGGGGTCGGCGGTCGCCTTCGGCGGCTCGGGCGTCGCGGCCAAGCCGCTGATCGAGGCGGGCCTCGACCCGCTGCACGTGGTGTGGCTGCGGGTGGCCGGCGCCGCCCTGGTGATGCTGCCGGTCGCCTGGCGCCACCGCGGACTGCTGCTGCGCAGGCCCGCGCTCCTGCTCGGCTTCGGCCTGCTCGCCGTGGCCGGCGTCCAGGCCTGCTACTTCGCGGCGATCTCCCGCATCCCCGTGGGCGTCGCGCTCCTGGTCGAATACCTCGCGCCCGCGCTCGTCCTCGGCTGGGTGCGCTTCGTGCAGCGGCGGCCCGTGACGCGGGCGGCCGCGGTGGGCGTGGTGCTCGCGGTGGGCGGGCTCGCCTGTGTCGTGGAGATCTGGGCCGGGCTGAGCTTCGACGCCGTGGGGCTGCTGCTCGCGCTGGGCGCCGCGTGCTGCCAGGTCGGCTACTTCGTCCTGTCCGACCAGGGCAGCGACGCGGGGGACGACGCCCCCGATCCGCTCGGCGTCATCGCGTTCGGACTGCTGATCGGCACCGTGGTGCTGACCGCCGTGGCACGCCCCTGGAACATGGACTGGTCGCTGCTCGCCGGGAGCGCGGACATGGACGGATCGACCGTGCCCGCCTGGGCGCTCGTCGGCTGGATCGTGCTCGTGGCGACCGTCGTGGCGTACGTCACCGGGGTGCTCTCGGTGCGTCGGCTCTCGCCGCAGGTGGCAGGGGTCGTGGCCTGTCTGGAAGCGGTCATCGCGACCGTGCTCGCCTGGGTCATGCTGGGCGAACACCTGTCGGCGCCGCAGATCATCGGGGGCGCCGTGGTGCTCGCGGGGGCGTTCATCGCGCAGTCGTCCACGCCCGCCAAGCCCCGCGGCGGGCCTCCCGCGGGCGGGCTGCCGGAGCCGGAAGAGCAGTTGTCGCCAACCGGCACTGCCGCTTAGGGTGTTGATCATGCATTCACGCGCACTCGTTCTTCCGCCTCCCGCCGCTTAAGCGCGGGCACCTCCTGGATCACACGCGGCCGGTGGCCGGGTGGAACGACGCTGCCCGCAGACGGAGTCAGGGACCTTCTTTTCCTTTCTGCGGAGAACTCACGTGTCGAATGTGTCGAGTGCGCCGACTGCTGCCTCCGGGCTGTCCGTCGGACGAGGCCTCTTCTATCTGATCGTCGCCGGTACGGCCTGGGGCACCGCTGGTGCCGCCGCCGCGCTGGTCTTCCACGCCAGTGACATGGGACCGGTCAGCCTGTCCTTCTGGCGCTGCGCGGGCGGCTTCGTGCTGCTGTTCGCCGTCCGTCTGATGCGGGCGCGCCGACGGTCCGCGTACGCCGCCGTCAGCGCGCCGCTGCGGCAGAGGCTGCCGCGGATCCTGGCCACCGGCGTGGCCCTGTCCGTCTTCCAGACCGCCTACTTCGCGGCCGTCGAGTCGACCGGACTCGCGGTCGGCACGGTGGTCACGATGGGGGCGGGGCCCGTACTCATCGCACTCGGGGCGCGGTTCACCATGAGCGAGCGGCTCGGGAGCGGCGGGGTCGTCGCCGTGGCCGGGGCGCTTGCCGGGCTCGTGGTGCTCGTCCTGGGCGGCGGCGGTGCGAGCGTGCGTCCGGCGGGGGTCGGGTGGGGGCTGCTCTCGGCGGCCGCGTACGCCGCGATGACGCTGCTCACGCGGTGGTGGGGGCGGGACGGCGGCGCCGACTCGGCCGACACGACGGTCTGGTCGTTCGCCGTGGTGTCCGTCTGCCTGCTGCCGCTCGCCGCGGTGGAGGGGCTCGTACCGCACACCGCGGAACCGGCCCGGATGGGCCTGTACCTGCTGTACATCGCCGTGATCCCGACGGCGGTCGCCTACGCCCTGTACTTCGCGGGCGCCGCCGTCATCCGGTCCGCGACCGTCTCCGTGATCACGCTCCTCGAACCGCTGAGTGCGGCGGTCATCGCGGTCGTGCTGCTGGGGGAGGAGCTGACCGTTTCCACGGTCCTCGGCACGTTGTTGATGCTGGCGGCGGTCACGGGGCTCGCCGTCGCCGAGACGGTCGCCGCGGGGCGCGGTGCGGGTGGGCGGGCCGTGCGACTGCTGTCTTGAGTCCGCCTTGAGTCCGCGGCTCGGTGGGGGCTGGGCGCGGTGTCCGTTCCCCGCGCCCCTGACGGGGCGCTCAGCGGCGGCGTAGTTGGTGGTCGCGTGCTGCCGCGTCGCGGGGGCCGTCGCGGTGGGTGAGGCCGGTGGCGATTCGCTCCTGGACCTCCTGCGGTTTGTGATCGGCGTACTTGAACTTTGCTTGTACGCCGGTCACTTCGAGGCACAGGGCGCGGATGCCGGAGAGCATGCGGCCGTACGGGGCCTCGCCCACCGCGGCCGGGGCCGAGCCGCCGTCCGGCTGGAAGTGGGCCACCTGGCGGTTGAGGAGCTCGGCCTTCTCCCCAGGGTCGTCCACGATGCGCGCGGTGCAGCGGAGCTGGACGGCGGCGTAGAAGCTGGTCGGCACGCCGTGCTCGGGCGGGGTGTCCGGGGGTGCCTGCCAGGGGCCCGGCACGAACACGTAGTCGTCCACCACGCTGAGCAGCACTTCGGGGTCGGCTTCGAGCGCGGGCCACAGCGGGTTGGGGCGCGCCAGGTGGGTGATCACCCGGCCGTGCGGGCCGTGCTCGGCCTCGTAGACGAAGTGCGCGGGCTGTACGTGCGGGGGCTCGCCGGGCAGGCCGTTGACCGCGAGCTGCCCGAAGTCGTGGCCCGCGAGCCACTGCTGCCACTCGGCGTCGGAGTGCGGCGCGTCCCAGGGGTGGATCAGCATCACAGCTCGATCAGGTAGTCGGGGGTGTCGATGCCGGATGCCAGGTCGGCCGACGGGATGAGGGCGTCGTGGCCCTTGCGCAGGGGGACCACGCCGGCCCAGTGCGGGAGGTCGAGGTCCTCGGGGTCGTCGTTCGGCCCTCCGGTGCGGACCTTGGCGGAGACGGCGGCGAGGTCGAGGCTGAGCACGGCGGTCGCCGCGAGCTCCTTGGCGTTCGCGGGACGGGAGTCGGCGGAGCGGCCCGGCACGACGTGGTCGACGAGCGAGTCGAGGGCGGCGCGCTTCTCCTCGGGGTCCGTGACCTGGTGGGCGGTGCCGTGGATCACCACGGAGCGGTAGTTGATCGAGTGGTGGAAGGCCGACCGGGCGAGGACCAGGCCGTCGACGTGGGTGACGGTCAGGCAGACCGCGAGACCCGGGTCGTCCTCCTGCTGCCGCCGGGCGTCGCTCGCCATCCGCAGCGGCCGCGAACCCGTCGAACCGTGCACGTACAGGCGCTCGCCCACCCGGCCGTACAGCGTCGGCAGGACGACGGGAGCGCCGTCACGCACGAAACCGAGGTGGCAGACGTAGGCCTCGTCGAGTATCGCGTGCACCAATTCCTGGTCGTACGCGGCGCGGTCCCGCCCACGGGTGGGGACGGTGAGGTCGGTCGGCGCGTACGAGGCGGTGTCGGTGGTGGCGGACTCGGCGCCGGTCTCGATGCCGGACCCGGATGCGACGCTCATTGCCTTCTCCATTGCACTAGTGCATAATCTGGTTTGTGCTAGGAGAGTATCGGATCGAAGGCCGGCGTGCAGCTGAGATCGCTGCCAGCGTGGAGCGCGCGGTGGGTGGCGGAGACCTGGAGCCAGGTCAACTGCTGCCGCCGATGCGCGAGTTGGCGGAGCGGCTCGGGGTGAATCCCAATACGGTGGCCGCCGCCTACCGCACGCTGCGCGAACGCGGCGTCATCGAGACGGCGGGGCGGCGCGGCAGCCGCGTACGCCCCAAGCCCGCGACGACGGCGCGCGAGCTGATCCGCGTGGACGTGCCGGCCGGGGTGCGCGACGTGTCGAACGGCAATCCGGACACGGCGCTGCTCCCGCCGCTCGCCGGGGTGTTCGCTGCGGCCGCCGCCGAGGGCGACCGGCGTCCCGTGCTGTACGGGCAGGAGGCCGTGAACCCCGAAATGGCCCGCCACGCGCGCGTGGCCCTCGACGAGGACGGGGTGCCGGACGGCCCTGTCGCCGTCACCTCCGGGTCCCTCGACGCCATCGAGCGCGTGCTCGCGGCGCATCTCAAGCGCGGCGACGCGGTCGCGGTCGAGGATCCGGGCTGGGGGAGCCTGCTCGATCTGATGCCGGTGCTCGGGCTGCGTACGGTCCCGGTGGGCGTCGACGACGACGGGCCGCTGCCCGCCGACGTGGAGGAGGCGCTGCGCGGCGGCGTCCGGGCGCTCATCGTCACCGACCGCGCCCAGAACCCGACCGGCGCCGCGATCAGTGCTCCACGCGCGCGTGCCCTGCGCAAAGTGCTCTCCGCGCACAAGGACGTGCTGCTCATCGAGGACGACCACGGGCACGCCATCGTCGACCTGCCGCTGCACCCGCTCGCGGGCGTCACCCGCAGCTGGGCCTTCGTCCGCTCCACGGCCAAGGCGTACGGCCCTGACCTGCGTCTCGCCCTGCTCACCGGGGACGCCGTCACCGTCGATCGCGTACAGGGGCGCCAGCGGCTCGGACCCGGGTGGGTGAGTCATCTGTCGCAGCGGGCCGTGGTGCGGCTGTGGGAGGACGGGGCGGTGGACACGGCCGAGGTGGCGGCGTCCTACGGAGAGCGGCGTGCCGCCCTGATCGCCGCGCTCGCCGAGCGGGGCGTCGAGGCGCACGGGCGCAGCGGCATGAACGTGTGGGTGCCCGTGCCGGACGAGACCGGCGCCGTCTCCAGGCTGCTGCACGCGGGGTGGGCCGTCGCCCCGGGGGCGCGGTTCCGGATGGGCGCCCGCCCCGGGGTGCGGATCACCGTGTCGACGCTCCGGGGCGGTGACATCGAAGCGGTGGCGGACGCCGTCGCCTCCGCCACCGGGCCCGCTCCCGCGCGGCGTTACGAGTGAGCGGGCCTTGCCGTGTGGTGCTGCCGGTGGGGCGCGCCTTCGCCCTATGAGTGAGCGGGGTTCCGTGCGCGGTCGCGCGGCCTGGACTGGGTGAGCGCCGCGCCCGCCAGGACGATCACCGCGCCGACCGGCGTCGACCAGCTCAGCGACTCGCCGAGCACGGCGACGCCCGCGGCGGTGGCGATGACCGGGACGAAGTACGTGACCATCTGGGCCGTCGTCGGTCCGACCTCGGCGACGAGGCCGTACTGGATCAGGAAGGCGATCCCGGTGCCGACGGCACCCAATGCCACGATCGCGAGGAACGGCACGACGGGGAAGTGCGTGGGCAGGGACGTGAACAGCGGGGTCACCACGGCCAGTTCGACGGTCGCGACCAGCAGCTGGGCGCCCGTCAGCGAGAGGTTCGAGTGGCCCGATCCTGCCAGGGTGCGACGCACGTAGATCCAGCCGATGGGGTAGCACACCGAGGCGAGCAGTGCCATCGCCGTACCGCCGAAGTCCAGGCCGCTGAAGCCCTGCCAGGCGCCGAGCACCGTGAGCACTCCGAGGAACCCGATGCCGAGCCCCGCGACCCTGCGCCGCGTCGGACGGTCCTCGGAGAGCGCGACCAGGGAGAGCGCCATGCCCCACAGGGGCGACGTCGCGTTGCAGATACCGGCGAGCGTGGACGGAATCGTCAGCTCCGCGTACGAGAACAGCGAGAACGGCAGGGCGTTGAGGAAGAGCGCCGACACGGCGAGATGGCCCCACGTCCGTGCCCCGCGCGGCAGCCGCTCGCGCTTGGTCACGAGGACGGCCGCGACGACCGCGGTGCCGAAGACCAGCCGCCCCAGGGTGACGTGGAACGGCGCGTACCCCTCCGTGCCGACCTTGATCAGCAGGAAGCTGAAGCCCCAGATCAGCGAGAGGATGCCGAAGCGCAGGCGCCAGCCGATGGCGCGGCGCTCCGGCTCCGTGAGGGAGGGAGGAGCGGAGGGTGCGGCGAGGGAGCCGGGAGGGGTGGTGGTGGCGCTCATGTACGTCACCTTGAAGCAGTCGACCTCGTAGAACAAGCGAAATAAACTGCTCGGTATCGCGTAGCATCGCTTACATGTTGAACCTGGAGCGCCTGCGCACGCTCGACGCCCTGGCCCGGCACGGCTCGGTCAGCGGCGCCGCCGCGGGGCTGCACGTCACGACGTCGGCCGTCTCCCAGCAGATGACCAAGCTGGAGCGCGAGGTGGGCCAGCAGCTCCTCGCCAAGAACGGCCGCGGGGTGCGCCTCACCGACGCCGGCAGGCTGCTCGCCGAGCATGCCGCGCGCATTCTCTCCCAGGTCGAGCTCGCCAGGGCCGACCTGGAGGAGCAGCGCGGCAAGGCCGTGGGCGAGCTGCGCATCGCCGCGTTCCCCACGGCGATGCGCGGCCTGCTGCCCGCCACGCTCGCCGCGCTGAGCGCCGGGCACCCCGGGCTGCGCGTCCGCTCCCAGGAGATGGAGCCGCAGCCCGCGGTGGCCGCCGTGGTGCGCGGCGACATCGACATGGCTGTCGTCCTCGACTGGTACAACAAGCCGCTGCCGATGCCCGAGGGTCTGGTCAAGGCCTCCCTCCTGGACGACCCCACCGATGTCGCCATGCCCGCGGCGCACCCCCTGGCCGACCGCACCGAAGTGGACCTAGAAGAGTTCGCGGACGACGAGTGGATCACCTGGGCGGAGGGGGAGTTCTGCCACGAGTGGCTGATGTTCACGCTGCGTGCCAAGGGCATCGAGCCGCGGATCGCACACCGCGCGGAGGAGCACCACACCCAGCTCGCGCTGGTGGCCGCGGGTCTCGGCGTGTGCGTGGCGCCCCAGTTGGGGCGCGATCCGATGCCTCCCGGGGTCAGGACGGCCGCGGTGCGGCACCGGGTGCGCCGTCAGGTGTACGTGGTGTGGCGCGCGGACGCCGACCGCCGGCCCTCGATCAGGGCCGCGGTCGAGGCGCTCCAGGGGGTGGGGGCGGAGCACGACCGGCGTTCAGGGGCGGGGGCGGACCACCCCTAGGCGAGAGGTCAGGGGCGGGCCTGGAGCTCTGCCAGTTTCCGGAAGTCCCAGGAGGCGATCGCGTCGGGCGTGAGCCGGATCCAGGCGTGCTTCCCGTCGTAGGGCATCGTGTCCATCCCGAAGTACTTCTGGGTGAACAGCCGCTCGGGGGCTTCGAGTTCGGGGCACGGCTCGCCCACGCGCGGGGACTCGGCGACGAAGACCGCCGTCCCGGACAGCTCCACGCCCCGCAGCTCCCCGTACTCCACGCCCGCGTCGATCACCACGGCGATCCGCTGGTCGCCCCGCAGGTCCGCCCAGCGCTTGCTGCGGGTGATCGAGAACAGCCACAAGGACGTACCGTCCCAGGCGAACCAGAGCGCGCTGACGTGCGGGGCGCCGTCGCCCGACACGGTGGCGACGCGGCAGGTGCGCTCCTCGGCGAGGAACGCGTCGAGCTCGCCCGGAGACATCATGATCCTTCGGCCCCGGCGCTGTGTGACGGCCATCGGTCCTCCCGTGACATGGGGAAAAGGTGGGCGCACGAGGGAAACTGACTGGGCGTCAGATCAGTGCGTCAGGAAAGCATGCGGTCTCTTCCGCCGTGGCGCAATGGCGGTTACCCTCCGCGCATCCCGGGCGCCGGTTGCCTCGGCTGGCCCGGACGACCCGGACAGGGGGAGCGATGCCGTCGTACGAAGAGCTCAGGGAACTCCTCGATCCCGCCACCACCGTACTGATGACCGTCGAGTGCCAGCAGGGCGTGGTGGGGACGGAGAGCGCGCTGCCCGAACTCGCCGACCAGGCGCGCTCGTCGGGCTGCCTCGCCAATGTCGCGCGGCTCGTCTCTGCCGCCCACCAGGCAGGCGTCCAGGTCCTGCACGCCGTCGCCGAACGCCGGCCCGACGGGCGGGGAGCCAACCGCAACGCCCGCCTCTTCCGCGCGGCGGGCCGGCTGCCCGTGCAGCAGTTGTCCGGGACCAAGGCCGTCCGGATCGCGCCGCCCATCGAAGTGGCCGACGAGGACCTCGTCGTACGGCGCCTGCACGGCCTCTCGCCCCTCGCGGGCACCGACGTCGACCCGCTCCTGCGCAACCTGGGGTGCCGCACCCTCCTGGTGACGGGTGTGTCGGCGAACGTGGCGATACCGAACGCCGTCTTCGACGCCGTGAACCTGGGCTACACCGCCGTCGTGCCCTCGGACGCCATCGCGGGAGTCCCCTCCGACTACGCACCCGCGATGATCCGCAACACGCTCGCCCTGGTGGCCACCATCGCCACCACCGAGGACGTCCTCGGCTGCTGGAAGCGCCCTAGGCCAGTGTGATCGAGTCCCCGTCCACCCGGATCTCTGCGGTGGGCAGCGGTTTCGGCGCCGGGGAGGCCTTCACGCTCCCGTCCGCGATGGCGAACTTGCTGCCGTGACACGGGCAGTTGATGGTGCCGCCCTCGACGCTCGTCACCGGGCACTGCTTATGGGTGCAGCGGTTCGAGAAGGCCTTGAACTCGCCCTCCGTCGGCTGGGTCACCACCACCCCCTCCTCCTTGAAGATCTTGCCGCCGCCCACCGGGATCTCGGACGTCTTGGCGAGCACCGCCCCGGCGGCGCCACCGGGTTTCCCGGCTTCGTCGGGCGACTTGTCCGCGGCATCGTCGGAGTCGTACGCGTCGTCGCTCTCACCGCAGGCCGCGAGCGCGGCGGCCAGGCTGACGACACCGGCCGCCGCCACGACCGAACGGCGGGAGGGAGCGGGCAGTTGTTCCTTCGAAATGGTCATGTCTGGTGGTACGAGGCCGCGCGCCGCCGTGTTCAAACGCGTCCGCACTTCTTGCGCGAGCCGAGTTCGGACCGGCATTAACCTGGGGCAATGCTCACCGAAGTCACCGCGGTCCGCTACGCCACGCCCCTGCGGGAGGGCGGATCGCTCCCGGGCCTCGTCGAGGCCGCCGACGGCCGGGGGACGTACGCGACCTACGTCATGAAGTTCACCGGGGCCGGACAGGGCCGCAAGACGCTCGTCGCCGAGGTGATCTGCGGGCAGCTCGCGCGCGGGCTCGGCTTCAGGGTGCCCGGCCTGACGACGATCGGGCTCGACCCGGTGCTCGGCCTGGGGGAGCCCGATCAGCAGGTGCAGGAGCTGCTGAAGTCGAGCGGCGGGCTGAACCTCGGGATGGACTACCTCTCGGGCGCGCTCGGCTTCGACTCGCTCGCGTACGGCATCGATCCGGCCGAGGCGGGCCGCGTCGTGTGGTTCGACGCGCTCATCAACAACGTGGACCGCTCCTGGCGCAACCCGAACATGCTCCTGTGGCGCGGCGACCTGTGGCTCATCGACCACGGCGCGAGCATGATCTGGCACCACAACTGGCGCACCGCCGAGACCGCGGCCGCCAAGCCGTACGACGCGTCCGACCACGCCCTCGCCCCCTTCGGCCCCGACGTCGCCACGGCCGCCGCCGAGCTCGCCCCGCTCGTCACCGAGGAGCTGCTCACCGCGGCAGCCGCCGACGTACCCGACGCGTGGCTGGTGGACGAGCCGGGCTTCGAGAGCCCTGACGCCGTACGCCGTGCCTATGTGGCGGCGCTCCTGCCGCGGGCCAAGACCATCCACGAACGGATCCAGCTGCCCGAGCCGCAGCGGAAGGGCGCCGGACAGTGACCGAGCAGCCGATCGAGCGGCACGTCTTCGAGTACGCCCTGGTGCGTGTCGTGCCGCGGGTGGAGCGCGGGGAGCAGTTCAACGCGGGGGTGGTGGTCTACTGCCGGGCCAAGACCTTCGTGGCCGCCCGTACCCATCTCGACGAGGGCAAGCTGCGCGCCCTCGACCCGGAGGCCGACCCGGAGGGCATCAGGGCCGCGCTCGGCGCGGTCGAGAGGATCTGTGCGGGCGGCGAAGGGGCAGGTCAGGCCGAGCGGGACGATGCCGGGCGGCGCTTTCGGTGGCTGATCGCGCCGCGCTCGACCGTCGTACAGCCGGGGCCGGTGCACACGGGCCTCACGGCGGATCCCGCCGCGGAGGTGGACCGGCTCCTCGACCTCCTGGTGAGGTAAAGAATCACAGGCCCCGGTGTGCCGTTGACACCGGGTGCCAGGGCTTCTAGCGTCTCGTTCAGCTGAAGGTACTAAGCGGTCGCTCACCATCGGGGCGTACCGTAGAGCCGCATCCCAAGGGCGAGGAGAACCAGCATGTCCACCACTGAGCAGCGCGTCGCGGTCGTGACCGGAGCAGCGCGAGGCATCGGCGCGGCGACCGCCGTGCGTCTGGCCGCCGAAGGCCGCGCCGTCGCGGTGATCGACCTCGACGAGGCCGCCTGCAAGGACACCGTCACGCAGATCACCACTGCCGGTGGCAAGGCGATCGCGGTCGGCTGCGACGTGTCCGACGAGGCTCAGGTCGAGGCGGCCATCGCCCGGATCGCCGAGGAGCTCGGCGCGCCCACGATTCTCGTGAACAACGCCGGTGTGCTCCGCGACAACCTCCTCTTCAAGATGAGCGCGAGCGACTGGGACATGGTCATGAACGTGCACCTGCGCGGCGCGTTCCTGATGTCCCGCGCGATCCAGAAGCACATGGTGGACGCCAAGTTCGGCCGGATCGTCAACCTCTCCTCGTCCTCCGCGCTCGGCAACCGCGGCCAGGTCAACTACGCGGCGGCCAAGGCCGGACTGCAGGGCTTCACCAAGACCCTCGCCAAGGAGCTCGGCAAGTTCGGCGTCACCGCCAACTCCGTGGCCCCGGGCTTCATCGTCACCGAGATGACGAAGTCCACCGCCGACCGCGTCGGCATGGGCTTCGAGGACTTCCAGGCCGCCGCGGCCACGCAGATCCCGGTGCAGCGCGTGGGCCGCCCCGAGGACATCGCCAACGCCATCGCCTTCTTCACGGGCGACGCGGCGGGCTTCGTCTCGGGTCAGGTCATGTACGTGGCCGGCGGCCCGCTCAACTAGTTCCGGCCCGGTAGACCAGGCCCGGTAGTTCTGTTCCGGAGGGATGCGGAGATGACAGTGCAGGACAGCGGAAAGGCCGCGCTCATCACGGGCGCGAGCCGCGGTATCGGCTACGGCATCGCGGAGGCGCTCGTCGCCCGCGGCGACCGTGTGTGCATCACCGGACGCAACGAGGACGCGCTCAAGGAGGCCGTCGAGAAGCTCGGCGCCGACCGCGTCATCGGCGTCGCGGGCAAGGCCCACGACGAGGCCCACCAGGCGGTCGCCGTCGAGCGCGCCATGGAGGCCTTCGGGCGGGTCGACTTCCTTG
Organism: Streptomyces sp. NPDC057302; assembly: GCF_042667685.1. NCBI lineage: Bacteria > Bacillati > Actinomycetota > Actinomycetes > Kitasatosporales > Streptomycetaceae > Streptomyces > Streptomyces sp. NPDC057302. Next base: position 36,334 of record NZ_JBHUZJ010000016.1, read on the forward strand.
TCAACAACGCCGGCACGAACCCGGTGTTCGGGCCGATGGCGGAGCTCGACCTCAACGTGGCACGCAAGGTCTTCGAGACCAACGTGATCTCGGCGCTCGGCTTCGCCCAGCAGACCTGGAAGGCCTGGCAGAGCGAGAACGGCGGGGCGATCGTGAACATCGCCTCCGTCGCGGGCGTCGCCCCCTCGCCGTTCATCGGCGCGTACGGCATGAGCAAGGCCGCCATGGTCAACCTCACCCTGCAGCTCGCGCACGAGTTCGCGCCGAAGGTGCGGGTCAACTCGATCGCGCCCGCCGTGGTCAAGACCAAGTTCGCCCAGGCGCTGTACGAGGGCCGCGAGGAGGAGGCCGCCGCCGCGTACCCCCTGGGGCGGCTCGGTGTGCCGGAGGACATCGGGGGCGCCGCGGCGTTCCTCACGTCGAGCCAGTCCGACTGGATCACGGGGCAGACACTCGTGGTCGATGGCGGCATCTTCCTCAATGCGGGCGTCAGCTGACGAAGGCTGCGCATTCGGCAGGTACGCCACTTAAAAGGGACGTACACGCGCATCAAGTGCCCCGTCGGCGCCGCTAGTTGGCCCGGCGGGGCATTGCGATACTGTCTGCCGACCCATGGCATGGCCGATCGAGGAGCGTGCGCGTGTTCAGTGAAGTTCGCCCGGTGGCGGCGGCGGGTCTCCGTGGCCTCTCCAGGCTGCCCCGCCGGGGCCTGCGGCCGGCTGCGGCGCTGGTGTCCATCTCCCTGCTCGCGGGGTGCGGGGTCTTCTCCTCGGACGAGGCCGACGAGGAGCAGCAGATCACCGTCGGCACGATGAGTGCTCCCAGCACCCTCGATCCGGCGGCCGCGTGGGACAGCTCCTGGGAGCTGTACAGAAATGTCTTCCAGACGCTCCTGAGCTTCCCCAGCGGCGCGGCCGAGCCCGAGCCGGACGCGGCCGATTCCTGCAAGTTCACCGACGCCAGGAACACGGTCTTCACCTGCGAGCTGCGGGAGGACCTCGCGTTCTCCGACGGCCACGAGCTCGACGCCAAGGCGGTCAAGTACACCTTCGACCGCATGCGGCGCATCGACGTGAAGGGCGGTCCGACCGGTCTGCTCGGGTCGCTCGACTCGGTCGAGACGGAAGGCGACCGGACGGTCACGTTCCGGCTCAAGAAGTCGGACGCCACCTTCCCGTTCGTGCTCGCCACGCCCGCCATGTCGATCGTGGACCCCCGCGAGTACCCCGCGGACAAGCTCCGCGAGGGCACCACGATCGCGGGCTCGGGGCCCTACGCCCTGGAGTCGTACGCGGCGGGTGACCGGGCCGAGCTGGTCAAGAACACCCACTACAAGGGCGCGGCCGACCGCAAGAACGACGCCGTCACGATCCGCTACTTCAAGAAGTCGTCGGCCATGGTCGACGCCCTGAAGAACAAGCAGATCGACGTCACCTTCCGTGGGCTCGCGGCGCGGGACGTCGTCGAGATGCAGGCCAACAAGCACGCGCGCGAGGGCATCCAGCTCGTGGAGGGCGCGGGCACCGAGATCCGCTACCTGGTGTTCAACCCCGATGACCCCTGGGCCAGGAAGAAGCCGGTCCGCCAGGCCTTCGCCCAGGTCGTCGACCGCCCGGCCATCGCCCACAAGATCTATCAGGACACGGTCGAGCCGCTCTACTCGATGGTCCCCCAGGGACTCACCGGGCACGGCACGGGCTTCTTCGACGACTACGGGGACCCCGACGTCGCCAAGGCCGCGAACATCCTCAAGGGCGCGGGCGTCAACGAACCGGTGCCGCTCACGCTCTGGTACACGACCGACCGCTACGGCTCGGCGACCAAGGGGGAGTTCGAGGAGATCAAGCGCCAGCTGGAGGCCTCGGGACTCTTCAAGATCACGCTCAAGGGCCGCCCCTGGACCGAGTTCGACGCGGGCACCAAGAAGCGCGAGTACCCGGTCTTCGGCCGTGGCTGGTTCCCCGACTTCCCCGACGCGGAGAACTTCATCGCGCCCTTCATCGGCACGAAGAACGTGCTCAACACGCCGTACCCGTCGCCGAAGATCACCGACGAGGTGCTGCCGCGCTCACGCCGCGAGGCCGACCGCGGCGCGGTGGCCGACGACTTCGAGCAGGCCCAGAAGATCCTCGTCGACGACGCCAGGCTGCTGCCGCTGTGGCAGGGCAAGCAGTACATCATGGCGAGCGAGGAGATCGCGGGCGGCGAACGCGCGCTCGACCCCTCGGCGATCATGATGATGTGGGAGCTGGAGCGCAAGACCAGCTGGTAGCGGTAGCGACAGCGGGCGGTGGGGGTCGGGCCGATTGTCAGTGGCCGCCGGTAGGTTCTGTGGTGAGAAGTGACCGCACACCGGAGGTTGTTGACGTGACCGACATCGCCATGCTGCCCGCGTCCTGGCGCGGAGTCCTCGGCGAGGAGCTGCAGAAGTCCTACTTCAAGGAGCTCACCGAGTTCGTCGAGGAAGAGCGGGAGAAGGGTCCCGTCTACCCCCCGCGTGACGAAGTGTTCGCCGCGCTCGACGCGACTCCGTACGACCAGGTCAAGGTCCTGGTCCTCGGCCAGGACCCCTACCACGGCGAGGGACAGGGGCACGGCCTCTGCTTCTCCGTGCGGCCCGGCGTGAAGACCCCGCCTTCGCTGCGCAACATCTACAAGGAGATGAAGGAGGAGCTAGGCCACCCCGTGCCGGACAACGGCTATCTGATGCCGTGGGCCCAGCAGGGCGTCCTGCTCCTGAACGCGGTGCTCACGGTCCGCGCGGGCGAGGCCAACTCCCACAAGGGCAAGGGCTGGGAGAAGTTCACGGACGCGGTGATCCGCGCGGTGGCCGACCGCCCCGACCCCGCCGTCTTCGTCCTGTGGGGCAATTACGCCCAGAAGAAGCTCCCGCTCATCGACGAGGAGCGGCACGTGGTCGTGAAGGGCGCGCACCCCTCGCCGCTCTCCTCGAAGAAGTTCTTCGGTTCGCACCCCTTCACCCAGATCGACGAGGCCGTGGCCGCGCAGGGGCACGAGCCGATCGACTGGCGGGTCCCCGACCTGGGCTGAGCGCCGCGCCGCCCCGGCGATGTCCGTCACCGGCCTGGCCCAGCGGTATGCGTGAGCGCCTCGCGGCCGATCGCGCCTGACCGTGATTGTCGGTGGCGGCGGATAGCGTCGAGAGCGGTGTGCACGATGGCCGTACGGCGTACGAGTGTGGAGGACCCGGTGGCGGAGCAGCAGGAGCAGGCGGCGGAAGACGCCATGATGACCCGGATCGGGCAGGCGGTCATGCTGCACCACGGGGGCGACCGCGAGGAGGCGCAGGGCCGCTTCCTGGGGCTGTGGTCGGAGATCGGCGAGGAGGGCGACCCGCTGCACCGCTGCACGCTCGCGCACTACATGGCGGACACGCAGGAGGACCCGTCGGCCGAACTGGCCTGGGACCTGAGGGCGTTGTCGGCGGCGGACGAGCTCACGGACGAGCGCCTGCACGAACACCACGACTCGATCGCGGTCCGCGGCTTCTACCCCTCCCTGCACCTCAACCTGGCCGCCGACTACGCGAAGCTCGGTCGCCCCGAGGCGGCGCGCAACCACATCAGGCGGGCGCGTGGCGCGGTCGGGGCGCTGGGGGACGACGGGTACGGGGACGGGATCCGGGCGGCCATCGGGAGGCTGGAGCTGCGGTTGGGGGAGGGCAGCGAGGTGGAGTGAGGCCGGGGGGCCGGGGAGGGCGGCTCAATGCCCGTAGGCGTCCTCGCAGATGACGGCCTCGGGGCTGCCCGGCTGCCAGCCGCCGTACTGCCTGCCGAGCGCGCAGGGGTCCGCGTTCGACGGCACAGCGGTGGGGACCGCGGGCGGCTCGACGGCCTCGGGACGGTGGGCGCGGCGGTGCGGGGGCGGGCCGGAGCGCTGCGCGGGGGGCGCCGAGCGGGGCGGTGCGGCGGGCACGGTCGGGGCGGTGCCGGTGGCGCGGGGCGCCGGGTCGCGCGGCGGGCCCATGAGCTCCAGCGCCTCGCGGGCGGGGGCCTGCACGAGCCGGGGGCGGGAGTCCCCGTCGGCGCGGGGCGCCGGGGGCGGGGCGCTCGCGGGGGACGGCCCTGACGCGGGCTGCCGGTCGACGCTCACACAGCCGGAGACGGCGGTGACCGCCACGGAGACCAGCAGTGTGGCGGTGGTCGTGGTTCGGTGCATTCGCGCAACTCTGAAGGCTGGAGGGTGCATTCGGCGAGGGATCGGCGGGAAGTTGGCCCGCACGGGTGAGTCCGCCGCCGGCCGGCGGGAGAGCTGAGTCGTTTCGCCGCGTCGCGGCGGATGTGCTGCCGCCCGCCCGCCCGATTGCCCGCGGTGTCCTGCCCCCTCGCGGCAGTCGTATGCTGCGGGAACGGAACTCGTACGGAGGAGACAGGCTCAGTGGTGAAGGTCGGCTGTATCGGACTGGGTGACATCGCGCAGAAGGCGTATCTGCCCGTGCTCACCACCCTGCCGGGGGTCGAGCTGCACCTGCAGACGCGCACGCCCGCGACCCTCGCCCGCGTCGCGGGCGTCCACCACATCCCCGAAGCGCGCTGCCACACCGACCTGGACACCTTGCTCGCCCAGGGCATCGACGCCGCCTTCGTGCACGCGTCGACCTCCGCGCACCCGGAGATCGTGACCCGGCTGCTCGAAGCGGGCGTGGCCACGTACGTCGACAAGCCCCTCGCGTACGAACTGGCCGACTCGGAGCGGCTCGTGCGCCTCGCCGATGAGCGCGCGGTCAGCCTCGCCGTCGGCTTCAACCGCCGCTTCGCACCCGGCTACGCGCAGTGCCTGGAGCACCCGCGCGAGCTGATCCTGATGCAGAAGAACCGCGTCGGCCTGCCCGAGGACGTGCGCACGCTCGTCCTCGACGACTTCATCCACGTCGTGGACACGCTGCGCTTCCTGGCCCCCGGTCCCATCGACCACGTCGGCGTGCGCGCCCGTATGCGGGACGGGCTCATGGAGCACGTCGTGCTGCAGCTCGCGGGCGACGGGTTCACCGCGCTCGGCGTGATGAACCGGCTGAGCGGCTCCACCGAGGAGATCCTGGAGGTCTCCGGGCAGGACACCAAGCGGCAGGTCCTGAACCTCGCCGACGTCATCGACCACAAGGGCCAGCCCAGCGTGCGGCGGCGCGGCGACTGGGTGCCGGTGGCCAGGCAGCGCGGCATCGAGCAGGTCGTGCTCGCCTTCCTCGACGCCGTGCGCGCGGGCAAGGTGCTCAGTGCCCGTGATGCGCTGGCGACCCATGAGCTGTGCGAGCGCGTGGTCCGTGCGGCTCAGGAGCAGGCCGAGCGGGCCGCCTGAACCGTCCCTTCGCGGGTCCCCGCAGGGAGCGCAGGCCCTCGGCCGCGCACAGCACGCCGAGCACGGCGAGAGCCGCGTGCACCGGCCAGTCGCCCAGCCTGACGTACGGCGTGACGCCCTTGGCCAGCGGAATGTCGTACGTCGCCGTGGCGCTCGCCGAGGTGCCGAGCGGCGCCCCGACCCGCTCGCCGTCCGGGCCGTACACCGCGGAGACGCCGGTGAGCGTGGCGTGCACCATGGGGCGGCCCGTCTCGGCGGCCCGCACCGCGGCGAGCGAGGCGTGCTGCTCGGGCGCCCAGCTGGACTGGAACGTCGAGGTGGACGACTGCGCGAGCAGCAACTGGGCTCCCTCGCGCGTCAGATGACGGCTCATGTCGGGGAACGCCGACTCGAAGCACACCAGCGGTCCGACCTTCAGGCCGTTCCCGACGTTCATCACGACAGGGCGCTCGCCGCGTCTGCGGTCCTCGCCCGCGGCCTTGCCCACGGACGTCGCCCAGCCGAGGAGCGAGCGGGCGGGGACGTACTCGCCGAAGGGGACGAGCCGCATCTTGTCGTAGCGGTCACCGGTGGGGCCCTGGGGTCCCACGAGGACGGAGCTCTTGAATATGCCCGGCCGGTCGGAGCGGCGCGCGTCGACGTTCACCAGGATGTCGGCGCCCACCTCCCGGGACAGCGCGGCTATCCGGCGCGCGACGTCGGGGCGCTCCGCGAGGTCGTAGCCGACGCTGCTCTCGCCCCAGACGACGAGGTCCAGGTCCTGGTCCCGGCCCGCGAGATCGCGGGTCAGCTTCTCCTCGCGCGCGAGCCGCTTGTCGACGCTGCCGGTTCCGTCGATGACGCCGGGCTGGACGACGGCCACGCGCATCCGGCCCGCGGGCTCGGGGCGTGGCGCCCATGCCCAGGCGGAGGTGGTCACGGCGGCCACGGCCACGAGTCCCGCGGTGGCGGGGATGGTCCGGGCGGCGACCGTGCGTGAGGCCCCGGGTGGGTGTGGGCGCGGGCGTGCGGCCCGCGGGCGTGCGGCCTGGGCCATGACGAGCGCCGCGAGGGCGGTGTTCAGGGCGACGATCAGGGCGCTGACCAGCCACACCCCGCCGACCGACGCGAGGCGCAGGGCGGGCCCCACCTGCCACTGGCTGGAGCCGAGCAGCCCCCACGGCCCGCCGAGGCCTTCCCAGGACCTGACCAGTTCGACCATCAGCCAGCCGGACGGCAGGACGACCAGCGCCGCCGCGGTCCGTCCGGGCGACGCGGCTCCGCCGAGGAGCCGCCGCACCAGCCAGCCCCACGGAGCCCACAGCAGGCCGAGCAGCGCGGCGATGACGAGGGTGAACACATGCAGGCTCGGCAGCAGCCAGTGATGCACGGCCACCATGAACCCGAGGCCGCCGAGCCAGCCGTCGAGCGCCGCCCTGCGGCCGGTCTGCGCCGAGCGTGCCAGCAGGATCCAGGGCACGAGCGCGACGTAGGCGAACCACCACAGCGACGGGGCGGGGAAGGCGAGGGCGGGCAGGGCGCCCGCGGCGACGGCGAGGACGCCGCGCCATCGGGCCGAGGTGAGCAGCCCCTTCGCGGAGGCGGGCAGTTTCTTCGCGGAGGATGGGAGTCTCTTCGCGGAGGCGGCCGAGAGGCGTGGCCACCGGCGGCCCCGGTCGTCGCTGAGTTGATCCATGCAGCGCCTCCCTCGGCCCCGACGCCCGGTCGTTCCTCCAGTGTGCGCGCCCCGGACGATCTAGGACAGTGCGCCTACCGTGCCGTTTCTCAGCCGGGCGTACGGCTGTGGGAGCGCTGCTGGATCTGGCGCCATTTCTCCTGCACGGTCACCTGGCGCAGCCGCCAGCCCTGGGTCGTGCGCAGCGCGGTGAAGGCGTAGCGGCCGCCGCAGATGAAGTCCGGGGCCGAGGATTCCGCGCCGCCGTCACCCTCGCTGCCGTCCCCGTCCCCGTCCCCGCCCTCGCGTGACGTGAAGCGCATCGGGTTCACGTAGTCGGCCTGCACCTGCGCGATGTCGCCGATGTCCTGGTCGAGCGTCCCGAACCGCAGCCTCCTGTTGACGATCAGATGCTGGCGCATCGGGAAGAGCTCCATCGTCCCGGCGAGCCATCCGGCCACTTCGGCGGCGCTCGCGTCGATGCCGCCCGCCGAGCTGTAGTCGGCGCGGCCGTCCGGGGTGAAGAGCCGCTGGTAGGCGTCCCAGTCTCCGTTGTCGACGGTTACTGCGTACTCGGTGATGAGGGAGTCGATGGCCAACCGGTCCATCACGGCGGCGAGTTCCACGCGCTGCGTCATCGGGTCAGTGTTGGGCACGGGGGGTGCCGAGCCAAGAGGCGTGCAGGAACGTGCGGGAATGAGAGCGCGAAAGTGACGCGTGAATCGCGGTCGGTTCGCTTAGTCCGCCGGTGAACTGCCTTATTGTGCCTGCCAGTTGCGACCAGTTGCGACCAGTTGAGGTCAGGCAGAGGAGCGAGTGCCGATCGGCGTCGGCGGTGTGCTCGATCGCGAGGACCCGCCCGCCGCCGCTGTCCGCCGCCGCCGTGGGCGCCCCTAGGGGCGCCGGGGCGTCAACTAGGCCGCCTTCACGACCTCTTCGCGCACGGCCGAAGCCCACGCCGTCACCAACTGTTCGTACTCACGGCGCTGTTCGGGCGAGAGGCGACCGCCGGCACGCATCCACAGGCCGCGGATGCGCTCGTTCAGTTCCGCGGCGGACCGTGCGGAACCACGGGGCTGAGGGTTTAAGGGCATGCGTCAACCCTAGGGGATAGCTACGACAATCGGAACTCTCAGCTACCGGGCAGATCCTCCAGGTGAGCATCCACACAGTAGTCGCGGCGTCACGCGACCGTCACCCGTACGGCCCATCACCGCACTGTGCCGGGCCGCGGCCCCTGATATCCAGGGGAGAAGGGACGCGCCGGAAGCCGCGCGCCGTGGGGGATTCATCGCCCTGACGCCGTTGTGGCGACCGGGGCTCTTCGAGTGGAGGACCACTCATGTCGCAGTACATCAGTCTCTCCGTGGACTTCACCCAGGGCCTCAACGACGCCTGGTCGAAGGTCGCTCAATTCGTGCCGAAACTGATCGGCTTCCTGGTCGTCCTGGCCATCGGCTGGTTCGTGTCGAAGATGATCACGCGGGTCCTCGACCGGGTCCTGCGCAAGGTCGGCTCCGAGAAGCTCGCCGAACGCGCGGGCGCCTCCCGGATGCTGGCGAACTCCAAGTACGACATGACGGGGATCGTCTGCAAGGTCGTCTACTTCGCCCTGCTCCTGGTCACCCTGCAGCTCGGCTTCGGCGTCTTCGGCAGCAACCCGGTCTCCGACATGCTCGACGGCATCGTCTCGTGGATCCCGCGCGCCGTCGTCGCCATCGTCCTGATGGTCGTCGCCATGGCGGTCGCCAACCTCGTACGCGACATCGTCACCAGCGCCCTGTCCTCGATGTCGTACGGCAAGACCATCGGCACCATCGTCTGGGCCTGCATCGTCGCGCTCGGCGCGTTCGCCGCACTCGGTCAGGCGGGCATCGCCACGTCCGTGACCCAGCCCGTCCTGATCGCGGCCCTCGCGGCCGGCGCGGGCATCCTGGTCGTGGGCGTGGGCGGTGGCCTCATCGGCCCGATGCGGGAGCGCTGGGAGCGCTGGCTGAACACCGCGGAGCAGGAGACGGCCAAGGCCCGTGGCAGCGTCGGCGCCTACCAGGCGGGCCGGGAGGACGCGATGACCAACCAGCCGGTGCGGGAGCGTACGCGTGACGGCATGGGCAACGACATGGGCGGCGGTGCCATGCGCGACGACATGTGACCGGTCCGGGTCTCAGGACCCGGCGGACTCCGGCACCAGGTCGTGCCGCTTCACCAGCCAGGAGATGGCGGTGAGGCGGCACACCGCGTAGTCGTGGCCCACCGGCTCACGCCATCCGTTCTCGGCCAGGGCGTCGAGGAACCCCAGGGCGTAGTCGGAGAGGATCTCCGGATCCGGCGCCGGCGGCACGAGCCCGGCCGCGCGCATCTCGAGCCGCTCCCGCAATTCAGCTACGTGCTGGTCCACGGCGGCCGTGAAACCAGGCTCGAAAGCGAACTCGGCGAAGCGCGGGGTGTACGAGGCGCTGATGCGGGCGAGGGGCGACATCCCTTCACCGTAGGCCGGACGAACCCTCCTGAAGAGGGCCTTTCGGCATGCCATTGGTCACAGCGTCCGCAGTAGCGGGAGTCCTGGTGGCGGCGGGGGCGCCGGTCGGCCGCACCGTGACGTCCCGCCCTGGCCCGCCGTTGTTCCCGCCGTGACGTGCAGGCTGGGGGCCGTACCTCGGCCGCAGGAGCATCCGAACGGTCAGGGGAGTGCGGCGTGTGGCGCATCGTCTTCTACGTGAACGTGTGGACGGTGTCCCTGTTCCTTGCCGCCGTGGCCGCGGTGGCCGTCGGGCTGGGCGCGTGGCGCCGGACGTCGCAGCGCCGTCAGCGCCGGGGTGCCCGGGTGCTGTGGATGGTGTCTCTGGTGGCGGCGTTGGCGGCCACCGTGATCCCGGACCGGCCGATCGGCTCCGGAGTCCCCTATGTGGCGATGATCCCCGGTGAAGGATTGTGGGGGAGTGCCTCCGACTCCATGTTCGCCGACGAACGGCACATGATCCTTGTCCTGCAGGTCGCCAACGCCGCGATGTTCGTGCCCCTCGGCCTGTTCGCCTGTGCGGCAGCCCGGCGGCCGTCGGTCCTCACGATCGTCGTGGGCTGCTTCGCCTTGAGCGTGACCATCGAGGCCGTGCAGTTCGTCATGAACGCCGGCCGGGTCGTCGACGTGGACGACGTCCTCTTCAACACCGTCGGCGGTCTGGTCGGCTGCGTGCTGGCCAGGGTGGCCTGGGCAGTGACACGGCGTGGCGTCGAGAGCGACGTGAGACGGCACGCCGGGCCGGGGCATCCTCTCCGGGTATGGCTGTTGGACCAGTTGAAGGACTGACGGGGCGGGGCTTGGCGTCAGTCGCTGAGGACGGAGCCGAACTGGCGGTCGGTGAAGGTGAGGCCGAAGTCGTCGGCGCTGAAGGACTTGTTGCCGGTTCGCGACAGGCTTTCTCCCGAGGCGGGGATCACCCAGTTGGCGCCGTCGGAGGTGGAGCCGGCGTTCACGTCCTCGCCGCGGGCCGCGACGACGAGTTCGGCGTGGCCGTCGCCGTTGGCGTCGACGAGGGAGACGTCGGAGCCGAAGTAGTCGTTCGCCTCGGAGGCGCCGGGGACGCCCGCGTACGACTGGTAGCGGATGTTGGTGCCGAGGTCGACGCCGTAGTCGCCGCCCTTCATGACGTAGGCGGAGCCCGTGTTCTTCACCCCGTCGACGGTCTCGAAGGGCGTGCCGACCGCGATGTCGTCGATGCCGTCGCCGGTCATGTCACCGACGGCGAGGGCCGAGCCGAAGCCGTCGCCCGCCTCGTCGGCGCCGGGGATGCCGTAGGTGCCCTGGCTGTAGTTGACGGTGTCGATCTTGCCGGGGCCGTCCGGGTGGCCGTAGCGGATGGTGACGTAACCGGCGCCGCCCGACGGGTCGTCGACCCCGTCCGGGAACAGCCCGGCCTGCCCGGTGATCAGGTCGTCGTAGCCGTCGGCGTTGATGTCGCCCGCCGCCGCCGCGGCGACGTGCGCGCCCGTCGACAGGTTCGACCGGTAGGTGACGCCACCGGGGCCGCCGGTGTAGTACCCGAGCCAGGGGCAGGCGCTCGCGTCGCACTCGTCCGCCGAGCCGACGACGACGAGGCCTTCGCTGCCGGACTTGGTGAAGGCGCCGGTGACGAAGGAGCGCGCGGACACACCCGCGAGACCGCCGGTGACCGCCGTGGGCGCGGCGGGCGTGGTCCGCGAGAGGCCGTCCGCGTAGGTGAGGATCTTCCGGTCCGCCAGGACGGCGAGGTTGGCGCCGCCGTCACCGTCGAGGTCGCCGATGGCCACGTCGCGGCCGAAGCCCGGATCGTCGGCGGTGTTCGAGAGCGCCGTGGCGGTCTTCCCGAGGCCGCTCGCACCGCCCCACAAAATGGTGACGGCCCCGGCGTTGGTGTGACCGGCGACAGCCTCACCGGGGGCGGTGACGACGAGGTCGTCGTAGCCGTCGCCGTCCACGTCGCCGCTCACCGTCTGGGCGCCGAACTGGTCGCCCGCCTCGGACGCCCCGGGCACGTTGGCGGAGCTCTGGCTGAGGACGGCGGCGCGCGCGGTCGAGGTGCCGGTGGCGGACCCGTAGCTGACCACGAGGTTGCCCGCGCTCGTCTGCCCGCCGACGGTGGCCTTCGGGGTGGCGGTGACGACGTCGGCGTAGCCGTCGCCGTTGAAGTCGTACGCGGTGGCCTTGCCCGCCGCAGCAGGCTCCGCCACGGCGGGCTCCGCCACGGCGACGAAAGTGGTTCCGGTAGCGGCCGCTGCCGCTATGGACGCGACGATGACGACGCTTCGTACACGCACGGATGCCTCCACGGTGATGGGATTCACCGTGGAGACACCTGAGGCGCACGAATAGATGTGCGCCGTGAGGGATGAGTAGCCGTCAAGCCGTCAATGTCCCCGTAGGCACCCCCTGCGGTCGGTCAGGTGGCGCGGCGCGGTGCCCGCAGTCCACGGGTGAGCCGACCGAGAAGCACGGCGTTGATCAGGCCGGACAGGGCCGTACCGAAGGCGAAGATCAATGGGCTCAGCCAGGCGGACGGGGCGTGTTCCGCGGGCACCGAGACCAGGAAGGCGAGGATGCTGAACGGCATCGTGGCGATGAACGGGTAGGCCCCGGCCAGCCCAGGGTCAGGCCCCATGTACCAGGCGCCCAGGAAGAACCCCAGCGACGCCGCGGCCACGGCGAGATATCCACGTGCGAGCCAGTTGTCCACTGCGGGCGCCAGCAACTGGCGCAGCCGCGGGAGGCGGCGCGGGCGGGGAGTGTCCGGCATCGGGGATCCTTCGCGTCAGTGCGGGTCGGTGATCCACACAGTGCACCGCAGGCGCGCGCAGGCATGAGTACGAGTACTCATCGGCACGGCTGCGGGACCCACTGCGCCCCACGCCCGAAGACTTACACGGGGATGATCGTCACCCCGCGGACTCACCCGCGTGCGGGCTCAGCGCACCCATGCCGACCAGCACGAACAGCACGATGCCGAGCAGGATCCGGTAGTACACGAACGGCATGAAGCTCTTGGTCGTAATGAACTTCATGAACCACGCGATGACGGCGTATCCGACGATGAAGGCGATGATCGTCGCGAAGATCGTGGGCCCCCAGGACACGTGCCCGCCCTCGCCCGCGTCCTTCAACTCGAAGACGCCGGACGCGAGGACCGCCGGGATGGCGAGCAGGAACGAGTAGCGGGCCGCGGCCTCGCGGGTGTAGCCCATGAGGAGGCCGCCGCTGATGGTGGCGCCGGAGCGGGAGACGCCGGGGATCAGGGCCATGGCCTGGCAGATGCCGAAGATCAGGCCGTCGCGGACGCCCAGTTCCTTCAGGCCTTTGCGCTCCTTGACGGCCCGGTGCTTGCCGCCCGTCTCGTCGCGGGCCGCGAGGCGGTCGGCGATGCCGAGGACGATGCCCATCACGATCAGCGTCGTGGCGATGAGCCGCAGATCGCGGAACGGGCCCTCGATCTGGTCCTTGAACGTGACGCCGAGTACGCCGATCGGGATCGAGCCGACGATGACCAGCCAGCCCATCTGCGCGTCGTGGTCCGAGCGCGGCACCTTGCCGAAGAGCGAGCCGAACCACGCGGAGATGATCCTCGCGATGTCCTTGCGGAAGTAGATCAGCACGGCGGCCTCGGTGCCGATCTGGGTGATCGCGGTGAACGCGGCCCCCGGATCGTGCCAGCCCGCGAAGGCCGCGGTCAGCCGCAGATGTGCGCTGGACGAGATCGGGAGGAACTCGGTCAGTCCCTGGACGAGCCCGAGGATGAAGGATTCAAGCCAAGACATGGAAACTGCGCCGTCCAAGTACGGATCATGGGCTGCGGGTGCGGTCATGGGATGGGGGATGCGGGAGGTGTGAGAGCCAGGGGTGATCACGCCCTTGCCGTGGGGCAGCGTAGCGTCACTTGGTTACGAGAACGCTGGAGGGCCGGTGTCCCTGGGCGCGGCCCCCCTTCGTGTCGGCTGCTGTTCAGCTCCCGTACATATCGGCCTACGGACGTCCTGCTACGACCCTCGCGACACCCGCGCTCGGGCCCGCGCCCGCGCGCGTGGCCACAGCCGCAGTTGCAGCATGGCGGCGAAGCGCGCGTCGGCGTCCGTCAGGTCGAGGCCGCCCACCTCCGCAAGCCGCCGCAGCCGGTAGCGGAAGGTGTTCGGATGCACATGGACGGCCGCGGAGGCCGCCGCCACGTCGCCGAACGCGTCGAGCCACGCCCGCAGCGTCTCGACCAGACAGGTGCGGTGCACCGCGTCGTACGCGTCGAGGCGGGCCACGGGGCCGGACGGCGGGTCGCCGCGTTCGGCGATCGCGTCGGTGAGTTCGAGGAGCAGCGACTCGACGAGTACGTCGGTGATGCGGGCCACCGAGCGGCCGCCCTCGCCCGCGCGCAGCACCCGAAGGGCCCGGTCGGCGCCGGCCCGGGACGCGGGCAGTGAGCCGCTCTCCCGGGCGAGCGGGCCGACCCCCAGGAGCAACTCCTGCCGCTCGCCGACCCGTTCGAGGAACTCGTCCGCGACCCGGGCGGCCCGCTCCTCGGCGTCGACGCGGCCCGCCGGGGCCGGGACGATCCCGTAGACGACGTCACCGACGAGCGCGGTGGCCGAACGCGGGTGGACGGCGCTCAGGTGCATCGCGAACGCGTCGGCGAGGCGCTGGCGCTCGGCCACGTACCGTGCGTGCCGCGCGGCCGACCGGTCGCCGTCCGTACGGTCCGCGAAGGCGAGGGCGAGCACCACGCCCGGCTGATCGGCCAGCCCGAGGCGGGCGACGGCCTCGGCCGCGCCGGGTCCGCCCTCCAGAGCCGTGCCCACCAGGTCGGCGCGCAGCCGCCGTTCGACGTCGGCGCCCGCACGCAGCCTCAGCAGATGCAGGGCGACCAGTTTGGCCGCGTCGCGCAGCGCCTGGTCGCGCTCGGCGCTGAGCGGACCGTGCACCGCGGCCCAGATGGAGCCGAGTATCTCGTCGCCGGCGCGGACGGCGAGGGCCACCCGCGGCAGGATCACCTCGCTGCCCTCCACCTCCACCAAGGGCTCCACGTAGACGGGGCGGTCGCTGCGGTACATGGCCTGGAAGACGCCGCGCTCCTCCAGGACGCGGGTGAAGCGCTCGGGCACCTGGCGGCCGAGGATGGTCTCCACCCGCGAGGGATCGGCCTCGTCCTGCCGCCCGGAGAAGGCGAGCACCCGCCAGCTGCGGTCCTCGATGGTGACGGGCGCGTCCAGGAGCGCCCCGACCGCGTTGGCCAGCGCGAAGAGGTCCCCGGACGACACCCCGCCCAGGGTCTCGCTGCCCGTCTCCCCGACGTCCCCCTCGGCGATGAGCGCGCGCAGCATCGCGGCGAGCTGCGCCCACGAGGCGCCGCGCGTCAGGCCGAGCAGCGCGACCCCGGAGCGCGTCACCGCCGCGGTGACCTTCTCGTCGACGGCGACCGGCGCGCGGACCACGAGTCCGGCGGCGCCCTGCGTACCCAGGGCGTCGAGCAGCCGGACGATCTGCGCCGGATCCTGGACGGCCACACCGAGCACGAGCGCCTGGGGCGGCGGCACGGGTTCGTCGTGCGGGTCGTGGATGACGACGCCGCCGATGTCGTCGGCGCCGTCCGGGTCGCCGTGGACGAGGTCGAGGAGGGTGGGCCCCAGGTCCTCCAGGACGCGTCGCAGGCTGGCTCGGGGATGGGTGGCCACCGGAGTGAGCAAGCTTCCTCCCGCAAGGGTCAAGACGCTTCTTGCGCGTCGTACAGGCCGGGTTTGTACGTCGTAGGGTTCGGGCCGCGCAACGGCCGGTCAGGAGCCGGGCTGCCCCAGACCGGCTCGGAAGAGGCGGAGCACGTTGCCGCCGAGGACCCGCGCGATGTCGCCGTCGGCCCAGCCGCGCCGCAGCAGTGCGTCGGTCACCAGCGGAAACCCCGCGGGACCTTCGAGGCCGGGCAGGAACTGGTCGGTGCGGACGCCTTCGACGACCGGGTGCGCGCAGCAGGGCGGGGTGGTGTCGTCCATGACCTCCTGGACGAAGTCCGGTCCGAGGCCGACGTGGTCGAGGCCCGCGACGTCCGCGAGGTGCTCGATGTGGTCGACGAGCCGGTCCAGGGTGTAGTCGCTCTCGTGGAGGAAGGGGGCGAAGAAGTTCACGCACACCACACCGCCGTTCGCGGCGGTCGCCTTCACCTGGTCGTCGGTGAGATTGCGGTGGTGGTCGCGCAGGGCGCGCGCCGACGAGTGCGTGGCGATGACCGGCCGTGATGCCAGCTCAAGGACGTGGTCGACGCCGGCGGCGCCGAGATGGCTGATGTCGAACATCATGCCGATGCGCTCCATCTCGGCGAGCGCGGCCACCCCCGCCCGCGTCAGCCGGCTCCCGGCCGCGTCCTCGCCGCTGCCGTCGGCCAGCGGCGTACGGCCGAAGTGGGCCAGCGACGCGATCCGTACGCCCAACCGGTAGAGCGTCTCCAGGAGTTCGACGTCATCGGCGACGCCCGGCGCGCTCTCCAGGGCGAGCACGAGCGCGATCTTCCCGTCGTCCAGGGCGGCGTCCACCTCGGCGCCGTCGCCGCAGAGCCGGACCGCGTCGGCGTTGCCCGCCGCGAGGCGGTGCGCGGCCTCGATCATGCGCAGCGTCCGGCGCAGCGCCCCCTCGGGCCGGTAGGTGTCGTCGATGAACACGGGCAGCACCTGTACGTCGACGCCGCCCGCCAGGAGCTGCGGCAGCCACTGCTCGCGGAAGAACCCCGCCCACCGGTCGACGGGCCTGGCCGTCACCGCGCAGAGCAGGTCGTTGTGGGTGTCGGCGACGACGCTGCGGCTGTGCAGCTCGGCGGCGGCCTGGCTCGGTGCCGTGGTCATGTACGGATTCCCCTTCGGCTCGGCGGGTTTTCCCGCGAAACGACAGGCCGCCCGGTGCGGACCGCGGCTGGGCCTCCTGCGGGGCGAGTGTCGCGTCCGTCGGGCGGTCGGCGATTCGTCCTTGCGGACAAGAAGAATGGGTCGGCTCGTGCCACAGGACAAGCCGTACAGGCAGTCTCAGGGCCTTTCGGGCGAGCTAGCGGTCGCGGAAGTGGTGGCGCTTGACCCACGCCACCACCGCACCCGCGAGGCCCGTCACCGCGATGAAGCCCATGGCGACGAGGAAGGCGGGGGATGTCGGCGTGGACGCGCGGGCGCCCGCGATGACGTACGCGGCGGTGTTCGGGATCGAGCCCAGGCCGGTGGCGAGCAGGAACGGCAGCCACCCCATGCGGGACACGGCCGCGCAGTAGTTGGCCGCCGCGAACGGCACCCCGGGGAACAGCCGCGCCGCCAGCATCGACCGGAAGCCGTGTCTGCTCAGCTGCCCGTCGGCCGCCTGCAGCCAGCGGCCACGGAGCAGCGGCCGCAGCGCGTCCTGCCCCAGCATCCGGCCGAGCCCGAAGGCGATCCCGGAGCCCAGGACCGTGCCCGCGAGCGCCGCGGTGAGCCCCGCCTGCGAACCGAAGAGGGCGCCCGCCGCCAGGTTGAGCAGCGGACGCGGCACGAACGCCGTGGTGCACAGGCCGTACGCGAGGGCGAAGACCGTCACGGCGGCGGCGCCCCCCAGCTGCCGCAGGCCTCCGTCGGACAGGATCCGCTGCGGCTCGAAGAGCAGCACGCACGTCCCGGCCGCCGCGAGCAGCACGACCAGCAGAGACAGCCGCGACCAGGGCGAGAGGAGCGCCTTGGTACAGCGCACGGCGAAGCCTTGCGGGCGGGTGGCGGCGGTGTCGAACATCCGGGGAGACTAACCGACATATGTGTGTGATCGCCGTATGGTGCGTCTCATGAGCGTCACAGTCCCGCGCTGCGCGGTCCCGCGCAGCGACTTGGCGGACACCGTCATGGAGCGGCTCACCGCGACGTATTCCGCGGCGGCCGATCCGCAGCGTGCCGCACAGGCGCGGGCGTACATGAAGGACGTCGCCCCCTTCCTCGGCCTGCCCTCGCCCCTGCGCCGCGAGCTGGCCCGCACGGTGCTCGCCGGGCTCCCGCACCCCGACGAGGCCGACTGCACGGCGATCGCGCTGCGCTCCTGGGCGCTGCCGGAGCGCGAGTACGCGTACTTCGCCGTGGACTATCTGCGCCGGTACGGCAAGCACCTCTCGTCCGGCTTCCTGCCGGTCGCCCGCCACCTCGTCACGGCGGTCTCCTGGTGGGACACGGTCGACGCGCTCGCCGCGCACGTCGTCGGCGGCCTCGTCGCCGCCGACCCGGAGCTCAAGGCCGAGATGGACGCCTGGATCGGGGACGAGGACCTGTGGGTGGCCCGCACCGCCCTCCTCCACCAGCTGCGGTACAAGGACGCCACCGACACCGAACGCCTCTTCACCTACTGCCTGCGCCGGTCGGGGCACCCCGACTTCTTCATCCGCAAGGCCATCGGCTGGTGTCTGCGCGAGTACGCCAAGACCGATCCGGGCGCCGTACGCGACTTCGTCGAGCGGGAGCGCGGGTGCCTCGCGCCGCTCTCGGCGCGCGAGGCCCTGAAGCACCTCTGAGCACACCGGACTTCACGGACACCCCGGCGAAAACCATTCGACGCGCCCCGGGCCGTCGGCGATGATCTGCCTCATGTTCCGGTACGCCTTTCACGCAGCTCCGCCCGCGGTCGCGGGCGCTGCGAAGGCTGCCGTCCTTTACTGCGCCGCACTTCTCGTCGACGGCGCCCGACGCTGACCCTCCCCGGACACTCCGGCGGACCCCAGAGGGGGAGGGTCGGTCCGGCCCAGGGGTCCTCAGCTTCGAGTTCCGGAGAAGGAACCGCCATGTCCAAGACGGCATACATCCGCACCAAGCCGCACCTCAACATCGGCACGATGGGCCATGTCGATCACGGCAAGACCACCCTGACCGCCGCCATCACCAAGGTCCTCAGCGACCGCGGCACCGGCACGTTCGTGCCCTTCGACCGCATCGACCGCGCCCCCGAGGAGGCGCAGCGCGGCATCACCATCAACATCTCGCACGTCGAGTACGAGACGGACACCCGGCACTACGCGCACGTGGACATGCCGGGCCACGCCGACTACATCAAGAACATGGTCACCGGCGCCGCGCAGCTGGACGGGGCGATCCTCGTCGTCTCCGCGCTCGAAGGGATCATGCCGCAGACCGCCGAGCACGTCCTGCTCGCCCGCCAAGTCGGCGTCGACCACATCGTCGTCGCCCTCAACAAGGCCGACGCGGGTGACGAGGAGCTCACCGACCTCGTCGAGCTGGAGGTGCGCGAGCTGCTCTCCGCGCACGGGTACGGGGGCGACTCCGTACCGGTCGTACGGGTCTCGGGGCTGAAGGCCCTGGAGGGCGACCCGCGCTGGTCCGGCGCCATCGAGGCGCTGCTCGACGCCGTGGACACCTATGTGCCCATGCCCGAGCGGTACGTCGACGCGCCCTTTCTCCTCTCGGTGGAGAACGTGCTCACCATCACCGGGCGCGGAACCGTCGTCACCGGAGCCGTCGAGCGCGGCCAGGTGCGGGTCGGCGACCGGGTGGAGGTGCTCGGCGCGGACACGGAGACCGTCGTCACCGGCCTGGAGACCTTCGGCAAGCCCATGGAGTCCGCGCAGGCCGGCGACAACGTGGCGCTGCTCCTGCGCGGTGTGCCACGCGACGCCGTACGACGCGGGCATGTCGTCGCGGAGCCGGGGAGCGTCAGTCCGGGGCGCCGCTTCACCGCTCAGGTGTACGTCCTTTCGACCAAGGAGGGCGGCCGGGCGACGCCGATCACGACCGGCTACCGGCCGCAGTTCTACCTGCGCACCGCGGACGTGGTCGGCGACGTCGACCTCGGCGAAGCCGCCGTGGCCAGGCCTGGCGACACCGTCACCCTGACGGTCGAGCTCGGCCGCGACATGCCCCTGGAGACGGGCCTCGGCTTCGCGATCCGCGAGGGCGGGCGCACCGTCGGCGCGGGCACAATGGAGCGGTGACTGAGGACGAGAACGCGGACGAGAACGCGGACGAGGCCATAGCCGTCATCAAGGACGTGGACCACGGCACCGCGAAGCTCATGCCGGACGTGGACCGGCCGCGCGCCTGGCTGCTCACGGTCGACGGGGCTCCTCAGTCGTACGTCGACCTGGACGCGCCCACGCATCTGGAGTTCGAGTACGCGCAGCGGCTCGCCCACGTCATCGACACCGCCGCCGACCCCGAGCGCCCGCTGGACGTGATCCACCTCGGCGGCGGCGCGCTCACCCTGCCCCGCTATGTCGCCGCGACCCGGCCCGGCTCGCGCCAGGACGTGGTGGAGGCGGACCACGGGCTGCTCGAACTGGTCGCCGAGCGGTTGCCGTTGCCCGCGGACTCCGGGGTCACCGTGCACGGCGCGGACGCCCGGCAGTGGCTGGAAGCGGCGGCGCCCGACAGCACCGATGTCCTGGTCGCCGATGTGTTCGGCGGCTCGCGGGTGCCCGCCCACCTGACGTCGGTGGCCTACGCGCGCGCCGCGGACCGGGTCCTGCGCGCGGGCGGTCTCTACGCGGCGAACCTCGCCGACGGGGCGCCGTTCGCCTTCCTCCGCTCGCAGCTCGCCACCTTCGCCGAGGTGTTCGGGACGGTCGCGCTGATCGCCGAGCCGACCGTGCTGCGCGGCCGTCGCTTCGGCAACGCGGTGCTCGTCGCCTCGCACGAGGCGATCGCCGTCGAGGCGCTGGCCCGGCGCGCGGCGGCCGACGTGTTCCCGGCGCGGGTCGAGCACGGGGCCGCGCTGCGCCTGTTCACCGGTGACGCGAAGCCGGTGCGGGACGAGGACGCGGTGGCGTCACCCGAGCCGCCCGGCGGGGCCTTCAGCATCGGCTGACGGCGCGACCGGGGGCTCGACCGGCGCGGTGAGCGGGAGAGCGGCGGGCGATGCGGCCGGGGGAACGGCCGAAGGGGCGACGGCGGTGGCGGCCGTCTTGGCGACCTCCTTCGACGACGTGCGCCGGGTCAGATTGCGCACGTCCGGGACGAACAGCACGAGCGCCGTCACCACGACCACCAGCACCGCGCACCCCCACAGCGAGGCCGAACGCCCGAAGGCGAGCTCCGCGGGGCCCGCGAGCGCCGTGGCGAGCGGAACCATCGCGATCGAGCCGAACCAGTCGTACGCGGCCACGCGCGACAGCTTCTCCTCGGGGATCTCCTGATGCATCGCCGTCATCCATGAGACGCCGAAGACCTCGATCGCGACGCCGCTGACGAACATCACCGCGGCAAGACCCCACACCGGCAGCGGCACCGCGAGCGCCGCCGACGGCGCGGCCAGCGGGAAGACGCAGAGGGTGCCCGCGAGCAGCAGGCGCCGCGGCTTCCACCGCATCATCAGGAAAGCGCCGCCGACCGTGCCCGCACCGAACGCGCCGAGCGCGAGGCCCCAGGGCCCGGCGCCACCCAGCTCGTCGCGGGCGACCAGTGGCCCGAAGACGGCTTCGGCGGCGCCGACCACCGCCACCACCACGGAGAACTGCGCGACGATCGCCCACAGCCACGGGCGGCCGATGAACTCCTGCCAGCCCTCCCGCAGATCGGAGAGCAGCCCGCCGCCGGGCGCGCGCTTCGGGATGTGGCTCACGTCCAGGAACGAGCGCAGCGCTCCGGCCACCGCGAACGCCGCCGCGTCCACCGCGAGCACCCAGCCGGGCCCGATCGCGGCGACCATCAGGCCGCCGAGCGCGGCGCCGCCGAGGCCCGCGCCCTGCATCGCCATGCGGTACAGCGCGAAGGCGCGGCTCGCCTGTTCGCCGCTGACGGTCGACATCAGCATGCCTTCGGCGGCCGGGCCGAAGAACGCCTGTCCGGTGCCGCCGAGCGCGGTGAGCAGCATCATCGACCACAGCGGGGGCGTGCCGGAGATGACGAGCACGGCGAAGACGGCCTGCGAGAGGCAGTTGAGCGCGTTGGCCGCGACCATCACGTGGTGGCGCGGCAGCCGGTCGGCGACGGCGCCGCCGATGAGCAGGAACAGCACGAGCGGCAGCGTGCGCGCCGCCGCCACCAGCCCCACGTCCCCGCCGTCCCCGCCGGAGTCGAGCACCGCGAACGCCGCCGCGATCAGGGCGCCGTGGCTGCCCAGGTTGGTCACGATCGCGGCGGCGGTCAGCAGGCTGTAGTTGCGCCCGGCCCAGGCGGGGCGGCGCACGGCGGCGGGAGTGGTCACCAGGGGACTATCGCCGCCGCGACGCCGACTTGCCAAACCGTTTCCGTCCGGGGCAGGGCGCCCGCCGTCGGCCCAGGATCCGGATTCCGCTCAGGAACCCTCGGGGTCGCCGTTCAGCCGTACCGTGCCCAGGATCTTCTGCACCGTCGCGTCGGGAATCTCTTCCTTCACGCCCTTGGCGCCGTACATCGACCACGCGACGTACTCACCGTCGGCGTTCTTGAAGGCGAACGTGGTGGCCTTGCCCTCCGAGTCGCACTTGTCGTTCGTGACGGCGCCGGAGGTCGTGGACGTCACGACGCTGCCCTTGACGCCCGAGTTCGTGGTGAACGACTTCGCCTTGCTGATCTTGATCTTCTTCTTGTCGGACTTCTTCTGGTCCGTGTAGCCGCCGAAGACCCACCAGGCGGAGTCGTTGCGGGCGACGTCCTTGGTGTTCTTGGCGCCGTTCTGGCCCTTGGTGCCGATGGCGCCGAGCGAGGTGTCGCTCTTCTGGCCGTCCTTGTCGCTGTCGGAGGAGCACCACTTGGACTGGTAGATCGCGGGCGCCGACATGCCGATGAGCGCGCTGCCGTCGCCCTTCTCGTTGTCCTCGAAGGCGATGAAGGTGTCGGGAGTCTGCACCTCCCAGTCGGCCGGCACGTCGAAGGCCGTGCCCCACTTGGGGTTCACGACGACCTGCCAGCCCTCGACCGTCGGCTTGGGGCCCTTGCCCGTGCCGCGCTCGGAGCCGCCGTCGTCGGACGGGCTCGGCTTGGGGGCCGCGGACTTGGCGGGAGACTTCTTCCCGGGCTTGTCGCCCGCCTCGTCGTCCTTGTCCCCGCCGAGGACGAGGAAGCCCGTGACTCCCGCGGCCACCACGACGGCGAGCGCCGCCACGATCGCGGTGACCTTCGTCTTGTTTCCGCCCCCGCCCTGACCGCCGCCACCCGGCTGCGGCGGCATGGGCGGCGGCGTGGGCGCCGCCCACTGCGGCTGCTCGGGCTGCGAGTAGGCCCCCGAGTGCGGCTGCTGCTGGTAGCCCGGCTGCTGATACGGGTTCGGCTGCTGGTACCCCGGCTGCTGGTACGGATTGGGATTCTGGTCCTGCGGGTTCTGCTCGCCCCCGGGCGGCTGCTGTCCTGGCCACATGGGCAGTAACCATAGAGGGGCCTGTGGCCTGATGTCATCGCTGGCCCAGCGGGGACGGCCACCACATCGGGTCACAAGCCCCGTCGGCGTACGAAACGGCTCAGGACTCGGTCGGGTCTCCGTGCAGGCGCACCGTATTGAGGATCTTCATGACCGTCGCCTCGGGGATCTCGTCCTTGACGCCCTTCGCCCCGTAGAGGCTCCAGGCGACGTACTCACCCTCGGAGTTCTTGAAGCCGAAGGTGATGGCCTTGCCGTCCGACGCGCACTTGCCCTTCTGCGGTGTGTTCGTCGAATGGGCCCGCGCGATGCTGCCCTTGATGCCCGTCTTGGTGGTGAACGGCTCGGCCTTCTTGTCGAAGCTGAGGCTCTTCTTGTCCGGCTGCGTGTAACCGCCGAAGACCCACCAGGGCACCTGGTTCACGGCGACCTCGTCGGTGTTCTTGGCGCCGTTCGCGCCCTTGGTGCCGACGGCGCCGAGAGCGGTGTTGTGGTCCCTGCCGTCCTTGTCCTCGTCGGACGTGCACCACTTCGACTTGTAGTACGCGGGCGCCGACATGGTGATGAGCGGCTTGGTCCCGCCGTCCTTGCTGGCGTCGTCGAAGGCGATCGCCGAGTCCGGCGACTGCACCTCCCAGTCCGCGGGAACGTCGAAAGCCGTGCCCCACTTCGGGTTCACCACGACCTTCCAGCCCTTGACCACCGGCTTCGGGCCGTTGTCCGTGCCACGGTCGTTCGCACCGCCGCCCGTCGCCGGGTCCGAGCCCGGCTTCTTGGCCGCGGACCCGGCGGGGGACTTGGACGGCTTGGCGTCCGCCTCGTCGTCCTTGTCGCCGCCGAGCACCAGGAAGCCGGTGACACCGGCGGCCACCACGACCGCCGTCGCCGCGACGATGGCGATCAGCTTGGTCCGGCCGCCGTTGCCGCCACCACCGGCCGGCGGCTGCGGGGTCCCCATCGGCGCGGTCGGCGCGCCCCACTGCCCCTGCGGCTGGCCCTGCTGTCCCGGCCCCGGCTGCTGATAGGGGTTGGGCTGCTGGTAGCCCGGCTGCTGATACGGGTTCGGCTGCTGGTACCCCGGCTGCTGGTACGGATTGGGATTCTGGTCCTGCGGGTTCTGCTCGCCCCCGGGCGGCTGCTGTCCTGGCCACATGGCGGGAAACCATACGGGGTCATGGGGCGGGGGCAGCGCGGCAGCCCCAGGTGGCAGAGGTCGTCATGCCGCGGTGGTTCAGGACTCGGTTCCGTTGCCGTACTCGCGCACCGTGCCGAGCATCTTCTTGACCGTCGCGTCCGGGACCTCTCCGTTCACGCCCTTGGCGCCGAAGAAGGACCAGGAGACCAACTTCCCCTTGGAGTCCTTGAATCCGAAGGTGGTCGCCTTGCCGTCCGTCCGGCACTTGTCCTTGCTCTTGACGCCGGAGGCGTAGGACGTGGCGAGGCTGCCCTTGATGCCGGATGCAGTGGTGTACGACTTCACCGCGCTGGTCCTGATGTTCTTCCGGTCGGGCTGGGAGAACGCGCTGTACACCCACATCGCCGAATCCTCCCTGGCGATCTGCTCGGCGCTCTTCGCGTCGCGGTTGCCCCTGCTGCCGGCCTCCGCGAGCGCCGTGTCGTCCTTGGCACCGTCCCGGTCGTCGTCGCTCCGGCACCACTGCTTCTTGAGTACGCCGGTGCCGCCCATCCCGATCAGGAGGCTGTCGGGATCATCGGCCTCCCCGCGGGCCGTGACCCAGTCGCGCGACCTGAGCTCCCACTCCGGGGGCGCGTCGAAGGCGATACCGCGCTCGGCGTTCACGGCCGTCTTCCAGCCCGCGATCGTCGGCTTCGGCCCACGGCCGACACCGCGTGCGTCGCCGTCTTCGGACGCGGTCGGACTCGGCGCCGCGGACGACGACTTCGCGGGGTCCGGCTTCGCGCTGTCGTCCTTGTCGCCGCCCAGGACCAGGAAACCGGTGACTCCGGCGGCCACCACGACCGCGGCCGCGGCGACGATGGCGACGACCTTGGTCCTGCTGCTCCCGCCCCCTCCGCCGTTGCCCTGCGGGGCCTGGGGTGGGCCACCGGGAACGGTGGGCGTGTTCCAGGGCGCCGGTTGTCGGTACCCCGGCTGCTGGTACGGATTCGGCTGCTGGACGGGCCCGCCCCCGGGCTGCTGCTCTCCTGGCCACATGTGCGGCAACGATAGGTGATCGCGATCTACGCGGAGCAGGCTCCTGGCCAAAGGAGGCTACCCGTGGGTAACATCCCGGTCATGAGCGCTGACCAGATGTCGATAGGCGAGATGCTCGCCGCCACCGTGCCGATGGCCCGGACGCTGAACCTCGAGTTCCGCGAGACCACGCCCGAGAAGGCCGTGGTCGCCCTGCCCGACCAGGGCGATTTCCACAACCACGTCGGCGGGCCGCACGCCGGAGCCATGTTCACCCTTGGGGAGTCGGCGAGCGGTGCGATCGTGCTCGCCGCGTTCGGCGAGCAGCTCTCGCGGGCCGTGCCCCTCGCCGTCCGCGCCGACATCGCGTACAAGAAGCTCGCCATGGGTCCGGTGACCGCCACCGCGACCCTCGGCCGCCCGGTCGCCGATGTCGTGGCCGAGCTGGACGCGGGGCAGCGGCCCGAGTTCCCGGTCGCGATCGCGATCCAGCGCGAGGACGGCGCCGTGACCGGCGAGATGACCGTCGTGTGGACGCTGCGGCCCAATAACTGAGTCGCGCGCGGGCGTTCGCTTCCGTACGTTCATTGAACACAGCGGCGTCGCATCGGCCGGGCCACGGGGGTCCCGACCGGTGTGGCGCCGTTTTTCCTGACCTCGTCCCACCGTTTCTGGCGGCCTTCTGTTCAACTCATTGACACGAGTCACCAGCAGTCATAGTTTTCCCGCCGCCAGTGGTTCGCCGTCATCCAGGGGAGTCGCCTTGAGCCGCATGAGCCGCACGAGCCGTACGGGAAGAATCGGGCGGAGTGTGTCCGCCTTCGTCGTCATGGGCGCCGCCGCGGCCCTGCTCACCCCGCACCCCGCACAGGCCGCACCGGCCGCACAAGCCGCGCAGGCCGCCCCCGGCACAGGCACGCTCGTCCGCACGGACGCGGGCTGGCTGCGCGGTGAATCCACCCCCGAGGGGCGGCAGTTCCTCGGTATTCCGTACGCGCGACAGCCCGTCGGCGACCTGCGGTGGAAGGAGCCGCGGCCCGCCAAGTCCTGGCCGGGCGTGCGCGGTGCCACCTCCTTCGGCAACCGCTGCGTACAGAACGCCAGTTGGGACCCCGGATACGAGAACCCCAGCCATACCGAGGACTGCCTCGACCTCAACGTCTACGCGCCGAAGGGGCAGCGCGAGCAGCGGCCCGTCCTCGTCTGGCTGCACGGCGGCGGGCTCACCGCGGGCGCGGGGGAGGACATCGTGCCGGACACCTTCGCCCGGCGCACCGGCACCGTGGTCGTGACCGTCAACTACCGCCTGGGCGCGATGGGGTTCCTCGCCGGAGCAGGGCTCGACGGTGAGGCGTCCGACCGCGTCTCCGGCAACTACGGCATGCTCGACCAGCAGGCCGCCCTGCGCTGGGTGCGCGCCAACATCGGCTCGTTCGGCGGCGACCGGCGGCGCGTCACCATCGCCGGGGAGTCCGCGGGCGGCCGCTCCGTCTGCACCCAGCTCGCCTCACCCACCGCCAAGGGCCTCTACCGCGCGGGCATCGTGGAGAGCGGCGCCTACGGCGACTGCGCGGCCCGCGAACGCAAGGAGGCGCTCACGCAGGGCGCCGCCTTCGCGAAGAAGGCGGGCTGTCCCGACCCGGCGACCGCCCTCGCCTGCCTGCGCAAGAAGCCCGCCGCGCAGATCCTCGCGGCGCAGTCCGGCTTCGACTGGGCTCCGGTGGCGGGCGGTGACTTCCTGCCGGTCCAGCCGGAAGAGGCGTACCGGGACGGCAGTGCCTCGCGCGTGCCCGTACTGAACGGCGCGAACAGCGACGAAGGGCGGCTCTTCGCCTACGGGCAGTTCGACGGGCAGGGCAAGCCGCTCACCGCGCAGCAGTACCCGGGCGCGCTGACCCAGGCGTACGGCGCCGAGCTGGGCGCCAAGGTCCTCAAGCGCTATCCCGTGTCCGGCCACGCCTCGCCGACGCACGCGTACGCGGCCGCCCAGGGCGACCGGATGTTCGCCTGCACGGCCCTGCGCATGGACAAGGCGCTCGCGGGCCGCGGTCCCGTCTACGCCTATGAGTTCGCGGACCGCACCTCACCGCCCTTCGCCTCGATCCGCGAGGCGGGCAGGACGTTCGACTTCGGTGCGACCCACGTCAACGAAGTGCAGTACCTCTTCAAGCACTTCGGGCTCGCGACGCCGCTCAACGCCGAACAGCGGGAGCTGTCGCGGCAGATGGTCCAGTACTGGGGCTCCTTCGTGCACGGCGGTGCGCCGCGCGCCGACGGCCAGCCCACCGCGCCCGACCAGCGGACCCGGCCGGGCCAGGTGCTCTCGCTGCGCACCGCGTCCGCGGGCGGCAACGAGCTGAGCACCTCCGTGGCACGTGAGCACCGGTGTGATCTGTGGGACCGCGAGGGCTCCGCCCCGGCCGACGCCGGGTGAGCGGGTAGGCTGCCCGGCGTGCGCGCTCCGGGGGGATCGCGCACGCCGGGTACAGGCACACCAGCACAGGAGGAACCGGCGTTGCACGTCCAGGAATGGCTGGAGACCGTACCGGCCGTCAGCATCTACGCGCTGGTCGGCGTGGTCATCGGTCTGGAGAGCCTGGGCATCCCGCTGCCGGGCGAGATCGTCCTCGTCTCCGCGGCGCTGCTCTCCTCGCAGCACGGCGAGCTCAACCCCGTCGTCCTGGGGATCTGCGCCACCGCGGGCGCCATCATCGGCGACTCCATCGGATACGCGATCGGACGCAAGGGCGGCCGACCCCTGCTCGCCTGGCTGGAACGGAAGTTCCCCAAGCACTTCAGCGCCGCGAACGTCGGCAGCGCCGAGCAGTCCTTCCAGAAGTGGGGCATGTGGGCGGTCTTCTTCGGCCGCTTCGTCGCCCTGCTGCGCATCTTCGCGGGACCGCTCGCGGGCGTCCTTCGCATGCCGTACTGGAAGTTCCTCGTCGCCAACGTCCTCGGCGGCATCATCTGGGCAGGCGGCACCACGGCCGTCATCTACTACATCGGCGTCGTCGCCGAGGACTGGCTCAAGCGGTTCTCGTACTTCGGCCTGGCCATCGCCGTCCTGATCGGCGTCGGCTCCATGCTGCTGGTCAAGCGCCGCGCCAAGAAGTCGGCGGCGGCGCGCGAAGCCGAGAACGCGACGGAGCCGGCGGCCGAACCGGTGACCGTGCCGGCCGCCGACTGACGTCACTTCGCGTGGGCGTCCCGGTGGGCCTTGGCCAGCTCGACGTACATCGTGCCGTTGAGGGTGACGCCCGCGCGCTCCTCGTCGGTGAGCGGCCTGCGCACCTTGGCGGGGACGCCCGCGACGAGTGAGCCGGGCGGCACGATCATTCCCTGCGGCACGAGGGCCTGCGCCGCGACCAGCGAACCGGCGCCGATCACCGCGCCGTTGAGGACCGTGGCGCCCATGCCGATCAGGCAGTCGTCCTCGACGGTGCAGCCGTGCAGGACGGCGTTGTGGCCCACCGAGACCCGCTCGCCGATGGTCATCGGGAAGCCCAGGTCGACGTGGAGGCTGCAGTTGTCCTGGATGTTGCTGTCGGCGCCCACGACGATCGGCCCGCCGTCCGCACGGAGCACCGCCCCGTACCAGGCGCTCGCGCCGGCGCCGAGCGTCACCTCGCCGATGATCACTGAGGTGGGCGCGGTGAAGGCGTCCTGATCGATCTTCGGGTCCTTGCCGCCGATCCCGGTGATGAGTGCCTCGTGGCTCATCGGATGTCTCCATTCGTACGTGTCTCGCGCCTGGCGCCTGGCGGAACCGTACGGGACGGGGGCCGGTCCGCCGCCCTGTGGGGTGAAGATCACAGGGGTCCGGGCTCACCGGTCCGCGCGGGGCTGAGTAACGTGAGCCCGTGCCGAAGAACAGGAACACGTTCTCATCCGCGGTCGCCGCCTGGCGGCGCCGCGCGACCCAGCGCGCCGTCCACGCGGGCTGGGCATGGGTGCAGCGGACGGGCGCCGTCACCGCGCAGCGGCCGGGGCGGCTGCGGTTCGGCGCCATCGGCCACGGCACGAAGCTGTCCTTCCCGCAGGGGACCGTCTTCGGTGAGCCGTGGATCCGCATCGGGGACCACTGCATCATCGGCGAGCAGGTCACCCTCACCGCGGGGATGATGCCCGACCTGGACCTCGGCCCCGATCCGATCCTGCGCATCGGCAACGGCGTCGTGCTCGGCCGCGGCAGCCACGTCATCGCCGACACGACGGTGACGATCGGCGACGACTGCTACTTCGGGCCCACGGTGTACGTGACGTCCACGAACCACTCGTACGACGATCCCCACACGCCCATCGGCAAGCAGTGGCCCCGTATGGAGCCGGTCGAGATCGGCCCCGGCTGCTGGATCGGCACGAACGCGGTGATCCTGCCGGGGGCGAGGCTCGGCCGCAATGTCGTGGTGGCCGCGGGTGCGGTCGTGCGCGGTGATGTTCCCGACCATGCGGTGGTGGCGGGGGCGCCTGCCCGGGTCGTGCGGACCTGGGACGCGGAGAAGGGGTGGCAGCCGCCGCTGCGGACGCCCGCGCCGGTTCCTATCCCTGATGGGGTCACGCCGGAACAGTTGCTCGCGCTGGGGGAGTTGGAGGGGTAGCTGAGGCTCTCTTCGGCTGGGGGCCTGTCGCGCAGTTCCCTGCGTCCCTACGGGCCTTGCTCAGCTGGCCAGGAGGACAGTTCCCACCAGTGCCAGGCCCGCCCCCGCCGCCTGCACGCCCCGCAGCCGTTCCTTCAGCACTGCCCGTGCCGCGAGCGCCGTGATCACCGGGTACGTCGAGGAGAGCACCGCGGCCAGCGTGACCGGGCCGTTCTGGGCTGCCAGCGAGTACGTTCCGTTGGCCGCGACGTCCGCGAGGCCGACGAAGGCGAGCGCCGGGAGCGCCGCCCAGAGCAACCCCATGCCCGCGCCCTCGGGAAGTGCGACGCCGCCCCGCTGCACGGAGACGAACAGTGCGGCTCCGCCCGCGGCCACGTTCGTCACGCGCTGCACGAACAGGGCCAGGAACAGGCCGGTGAGGTTGCTCGACGCCTCTGAGATGAGGGCGAGGACCGCGCCGAAGCCGAAGGCCGCGAGGAGAGTGAGCAGCACCGCCTGGCGCTGTACGGGGGCGCCGCGCAACTCGGGGCCGCCCGCGAGCACGATGCCCACGATGGCTACGGTGAGCCCGGCGAACTGCGGGACCCCGGGCCGCTCGCCCAGGAAGAGCCCCACCCCCACCGGTACGACGACGCCCACGGAGGCCAGCGGCGAGACGACGCTCATCGGGCCGATGGCCAGGGCCTTGTAGAAGGCGAGCATCGCCACCGGGCCGAGAAGACCGGCGGCCACGGCGAACCACAGCTGCGGCCCCCACTCCGTCCAGCCTCCCGTGGCGACCACGATCACGCCGAGGACGATCACGGCGATGGTCTGCGAGGCGACGACCACGGTGAGCGCGGGGATGCGCCGGGTCAGCAGGCCGCCGCCGAAGTCGGCCAGCCCGTACATCAGGCTGGTGGCCAGGGCGAACAGTGCTGTCATCGGAGATCCTCGCAGTACAGTGTGGTGAACCTTTAGGTGCACCACACCGTAGTTCAATATCCTCAACTCTGTCATCCAATATATTGGACGGAATGTGTCGGACCTCGACCAGCTGACTCAGTCTCTCGCGCGCAACCTCAAGCGCTGGCGCTCGGAACGGGGCTTCACGCTCGACGCGCTCGCGGCCCGCGCGGGCGTCAGCCGCGGCATGATCATCCAGATCGAGCAGGCCAGGACCAACCCCAGCGTCGGCATCACGGTGAAGCTCGCCGACGCCCTGGGCGTCAGCATCACCACGCTCCTCGACTACGAACAGGGCTCGCACGTCCGGCTCGTGCCGCCGGAGCAGGCGGTGCGGATGTGGTCCACGGAGGCGGGCAGCAGTACGACGCTCCTCGTCGGGACCGAGGCGCGCGGGCCCTTCGAGCTGTGGGCGTGGAAGCTGATGCCCGGCGAAGGCAGCGACTCCGACGCGCACCCGCCGGGGACCATGGAGCTGCTGCACATCTCGGCGGGCGAACTGACGCTCCTCGTGGACGGCGTGGAGCATCTCGTGCCCGCCGGGTCGGCCGCGTCCTTCGAGGCGAACGTGGCGCACGGCTATCACAACAAGGGCGCCGAGCCGGTCGAGATGACCATGTCGGTGTCCGTGCCGCCGGCGCACGCCTCGTCGTACTGAGCCGTGGCGGCGGCCCGGGGCGCCCGCGCCGTGAGACACCCGAAGGCCGTGGGGAAGTGGCCTGTTAGCGTGCGGCCATGCGTGCACCCATAGGAGATTTCGACGACGTCCGAACCGCGCCCGAGGCCCTCGACCTCCTGGTCGCGCCCGTCGCCGACGCCGTGCGCGGCTGGAGCGGGGCCGTCCCCGCCGAGCAGCTCGTGCACGTCGACACCGACCCGCAGTGGGCCGACACCGCCACCTTCGTGGAGCACTACGGCCAGGACCTCCTGGAGCAGTCCGCGAACTGCGTCGTCGTCGCGGGCAAGCGCGGCGGCGAGACCTCGCTCGCCGCGTGCCTGGTCCTCTCCACGACCCGCGTCGACGTGAACGGCGTCGTGCGCCGCCAACTCGGCGCGCGCAAAGCCTCGTTCGCGCCGATGGACACGGCGACCGGCGAGACCGGCATGGAGTACGGCGGCATCACCCCCATCGGCCTGCCCGCTTCCTGGCCGCTGCTCGTGGACGCCGCCGTGGTCGACCTGCCGTACGTCCTGATCGGCAGCGGCCGCCGCAGGGGCAAGCTCATCGTGCCGGGCAAGGCGTTCGCGGGGCTGCCCAACGCGGTGGTGCTCGAAGGGCTTGGCGTCGCCTGACCCGGGCGGTGCTCACCCGCCGCTCACCCGCAGACCCCCGACGCACACAGCCGGGTGATGTCGTCCGGGCCGCGCCCCAGCTCCGCGAGGATCCGCTCGGTGTGCTCGCCCGCGGCCGGTACGGGATCCATGCGCGGGGGCACGCCGCTCAGGTTCGCGGGCGGCACCAGCGCCTTCACGGGTGACGAGCTGCCCGGAATCGCGACGTCCCGCCAGCGGTCGCGCTCGGTGAGTGCGGGGTGGTCGAGGAACTCGGTGACCGAATTGACGCCCGCGTTGGCGATGTTGGCGCGGTCGAGCAGTTCCATCGCCTCCTCGCTGCCGAGTTCGGCGAAGCGTACGGAGATGATCGCGTCGAGTTCGTCGCGGTGCGCGACACGGTCGGAGCCGGTGGCGAACCGCGGGTCGGCGGTCAGCTCGGGCCGCCCGACGACCTGCTCGCACAGGGCCGCCCACTCGCGCTCGTTCTGCACGGACAGCAGGACGTCCTTGCCGTCGGACGCGGTAAACGGGCCGTAGGGCGCGACCGTCGCGTGCCGGGCGCCGACGCGCGGCGGCTGGGTGCCGCCGTAACGCGTGTAGTAGGCGGGCTGGCTCATCCACTCGCCGAGGGCGTCGAAGAGGGAGACCTCGACGGCCGGTGCGCGGCCCGTGGTCGCCCGGGTGAAGAGCGAGGAGAGGATGCCGCTGTAGGCGTACATGCCGCCCGCGATGTCCGCGACCGAGATGCCCGCGCGCACCGCCTCGTCCGGCGTGCCGGTCAGCGAGAGCAGCCCGGTCTG
This sequence comes from Streptomyces sp. NPDC057302, assembly GCF_042667685.1. NCBI lineage: Bacteria > Bacillati > Actinomycetota > Actinomycetes > Kitasatosporales > Streptomycetaceae > Streptomyces > Streptomyces sp. NPDC057302. The sequence goes on from NZ_JBHUZJ010000016.1 coordinate 68,852, forward strand.
ACACTGCACGAGCAGGTCGTACGCCTTGCGGTCCGCCCAGGTGCCGCTGGTGCCGTAGCCGCTGATCGTGCAGGGGATCAACGAGGGGTAACGGGCCTGGAGTTCGTCGGCGCCGAGACCCAGACGGTCGGCGGCGCCGGGGGCGAGGTTCTGCACGAACACGTCGGCGCCCGCGAGGAGTTCATGGAGGATCTCCGCGCCCTCCTCGGACTTGAGGTCCAGGGTGAGGGACTCCTTGGAGCGGTTGAGCCAGACGAAGTAGCTGGCCTGGCCGTGCACCGTGGTGTCGTAGCGGCGGGCGAAGTCACCGCCGCCGGGGCGCTCGACCTTGATCACGCGGGCGCCGAGGTCGGCCAGCTGACGGGTGGCGAAGGGAGCGGCGACGGCCTGCTCCAGGCTGACCACGGTGATGCCCTCCAGGGGGAGATGACCTGCCGGTGCGTGGTGCGTCGTCGCCATGACTGCCTTTCGTTCGCGGGTCCTGCCTGGGCCGTCTGCTCGGTCACACCTGAGTCTGCACGGTCACCCAGGACGCCCCGTCACTCGCCGTGACCCACGACCGACTTGGACACGAGCCGCCCGTCGGCGAAGCAGAGGCGGTAGCCGTCGGACGACATGAAGCGCGTGCTGTAGTACGTGCACTCCTGGCCGCGCGGCGTCGCCGGTGTGCCGTCCGGAGGCCCGTCCCTGGTGAACCGCGGCAGCCGGGATTCCACCTCGCCGCGCGGCTCCCCGGTCCTCAGGCCGTCGTACACGTCCCGGTCGAGGACCGACCAGACCGAGCTGATCAGGCTGAGGGGGATCATGAGCAGCAGGATCCCGGCGAGGACCGCGAGGGGTGCGAGGACCGCCTGCACGAGCCGCCGCCTGATCTGCCGCCCGGCCAGTTCCCGTGCACGGGCGGAGGTGGTCGGCCGTGGCGTGCCGACGGCGCGCGGCGCGGCTCCCGACGCGGGCAGTTCGGCGTTCACCGCGAAGCCGCCGTCCTCCGTGGGGTCCGCGCGCAGCGTGCCGCCCGCCAGGCGCACCCGCTCGTCGAGGCCGACGAGGCCGCTGCCGCCCGAAGCTACGCCGGGCAGACGCCCGGCCCGTGCGGGATCGTTCGCGACCGTCAGGCGCAGCGTGTCGCCCTCGCGTGCGAGGCGGACCCGGACCGCCGTGCCGGGGGCGTGCTTGGCGGCGTTCGTCAGGGACTCCTGGAGTACGCGGTGGACGGCGAGAGCGACCATCGGCGGCAGGTTCTCCGTACGGCCCGCCCGTTCGAGCGTGACCTCGACCCCGGAGGCCCGCGCGCGCTCGACCACGGCCTCCGCGCTCTCCTCCGCCGGCGCACGCGGCGGTGCTTCGTCGTCGGCCCGCAGCACGCCGATGATCTCCCGCAGCCGTTCGGTGGCCGCGCCCGCCGCCTCGCGCAGTTCGCCGACGGCAGCCTGCTGGCGGGCGTCGAGGGTGGGATCGACCTCAAGGACGCCTGCCTGGACCGCGATGAGCGTCAGGTCGTGACCGAGCGAGTCGTGCATGTCGCCCGCGATCCTGGCCCGTTCGCGGATGCGGGTGCGGTCCGCGACGGCCTGCTGCTCGTGTTCCATCCGCTCGGCGAGCCGCCATCCCGTGGCCATGAGGTCGGCGTACTGGCGGCGGTAGCGGCCGAGCAGCCAGGGCAGCACCACGCCGACGAGCAGCGTCAGGAGCATCGTCGGCCAGCCCCACAGATCGCTCGACACGGCCGTGCACAGCACGAGCCCGGCCACGGCGACCGCCCCGAAGAACCACAGCGCGGGGCGCACCGCGGCGCCGCGGCTGCCGGCGAGGTACCCGAGGAGGGCCAACGCGGCCCAGTACGCGGGCGTCAGCATCTTCGGGTCCGTCAGGAGGCTCAGCGCGACGGGCACGGCGAGCGCCACGAGCGGCCACCGCCTGCTGACCGCGACGGCGCCCCCGAGCAGCGGAACGCCCACGGCCGCCACGACCGCGTCAGGTCCGTCGGATCCGATGGCGGCGGAGACCGGCGGTGCGCACACCACGAGCCACAGCCCGATGTCGAAGAGCCGGGGAAGCCAGCCGTGTCTGACGCGCATCCGCCAAGGATCGCCGATCACCCCCGGCCGGCGCCCCCGACGAAAGTAGGGGATCTCCCCGAGCGTCCCCGCACGCCGCCGCGCGTCCCAGGGCACCCCGGAGCGCTCACTCCTCGCCGACGAGCCCCGCCTCGTACGCCAGGATCGCGGCCTGCACGCGGTTCTTGAAGCCGAGACGGGCCAGCACCTGGCTGACGTACGCCTTCACCGTGCCCTCGACGACGTGCAGCCGTCCGGCGATCTCCGCGTTCGACAGACCCGCCCCGACCAGCGCCAGCACCTCGCGCTCGCGCGCCGTCAGCTCCTCGATGCGGGCCCGCGCGGTGGTCTGCCTGCCGAGCTGACCTGCGCCGAGGTGGGAGATGACCCGCCGGGCGATCGAAGGGGAGAGGTACGCGCCGCCGTCGGCGACGGCCTGGACCCCGGCTATCAGCTCGCGCGGGTTGCCGGACTTCAGGAGGAAACCGTCGGCGCCCGAGCCGAGCGCGCCGGCGATGTACTCGTCCTCGGAGAACGTGGTGAGCATCGCCACCGCCGTTTTGGGCGCGACCTTGTGCAGTTCGGCCGCCGCCTGGAGGCCGTCGAGCCGGGGCATCCGGATGTCGAGGAGGCAGACGTCCGGGCGGTGCCTGAGGGTGAGTTCGACCGCCTCGCGCCCGTCGGCCGCCTCGGCGACCACCTCGATGTCCTCGGCCGTGCCCAGGATCGCCCGCACCCCGGCCCGGATCATCGCCTCGTCGTCGGCAAGCAGCACTCGGATCATGCGGGCACGCTACCCGGCAGCCGTCGGCACCGAGAGGGAGTTGGGCGCGATGCTCATGCTGCGCAGGCTCGGATTCGTGGCGGGTGCGGCGGCCCTGGAGGAGTCGACGATCGATCTCACCCAGGTGGTGGGTCAGGTGTTTGCCGTCGCCGTTCATCTGATGCTCATGAGTGTCCTGACCGTCGGCCTCGCGGCCATCGTGCGCAGTTCAGCCGGGACCATCACCGTGCTGTTCGTGCTGCTGCTCCTGGCGGCCTGGACGGCTGCCTCCCTGACCCTGGCCACCGTGATCCTCGGGCGCCGCGACGCCTGAGCCACTCTGCTCCCTCCCTCTCCCCTCTCCCCTCTCCCTCTCCTTCGTCGTCGACGTCCCCACCTCCCCGAACGGAGACCGGAACTGTCATGCCCTCGACATCCCCCTCGGCATCCACCGCATCCGTCGTATCCAGCTCGTACGTCACCTCCATCGCCGACTCCGAGGAGCAGATCCGGGCCGCGCAGCGCCTGCGCCACCGCGTCTTCGGCGAGGAGTTGGGTGCCACGCTCCACACCTCCCTGCCCGGCCACGACATCGACCCCTACGACGACCTCGTGGACCACCTGATCGTCACCGACACCGCCACCGGCGAGGTCGTCGGCACCTACCGTCTGCTGCCTCCCGGGCGGACCGAGCGGTCCTACTCCGACAGCGAGTTCGACCTGCGCGCGCTGGCCGGGCTGCGGTCCTCCACGATCGAGGCGGGCCGCTCCTGCGTGCACCCGGACCACCGCTCCGGCGCGGTGATCAACCTGATGTGGTCGGCGCTCGCCCGCTACGTCCTGCTCTCCGGACACCGCTATCTGGCGGGCTGCGCCTCGGTCCCGCTCTCCGACGGCGGCAAGGCGGCCTCCAGCGCCTGGCTGCTCGGCACGTCCAAGCACGCCTCGCCGCCCGAGCTGCGGGTCCAGCCCAGGCGCCCGTGGGTGCCCACCATGCCGACGGTGGACCGGCCGACCTATGCCGATCTGCCGCCGCTCCTGAGGGGCTACCTCCGCCTCGGCGCGTGGATGTGCGGGGCGCCCGCGCACGACCCCGAGTTCGACGTCGCGGACTTCTTCGTCCTCCTCGACATGGACCGGCTCGGCGACCGCTACCGCCGCTACTTCCTCGGCGAGACGCGATGAGCCCCGCCGGAGACCGGGCCGCGCCGTGCACCCCGGCCTGCGTCACGGGCTCGGCGTCGCGGGTGCCGCCCGCCGAACTGGCCCGGCGGTACGCCGCGTTGTCGTACGAGATCGGCCTCGGCGTGGCGCAGGGCGAACGGCTCGCCGAGCCCCACGCGCTGCGGGCGCGGGCCCGGGGGATCCTGGGCGCGCTCGGTGTCCGCCTTGAGGAGGAGCCAAAGACGCTGACGGTGCGAACGGTGAACGGGACTCCTCCCGAGTCCCGCCGGACCCGTCCCGGCACCCTCATCGTCGCCAATCACATCTCCTGGCTCGACGTCGTCAGCCTGCTCGCCGTCGAGCCCGTGACGGTTCTCGCCAAGAGGGAGGTGGGCCAGTGGCCGGTCGTCGGCACACTCGCCCGGCGGGCCGGGTCCCAGTTCATCGACCGCGACGGGCTGCGCCAACTGCCCACCACCGTCGCCGATGTGGCGTCGGCCCTGAGGTCGGGCCGCTCCGTTCTCGTCTTCCCGCAGGCGACGACCTGGTGCTCCGTGCCCGGCGGCCGGTTCCGCCGGGCCACCTTCCAGGCGGCGGCCGACGCGGGCGCGCCCGTGCGGCCTGTGACCATCCGCTACTACCAGCACGGCACCCGCAGCACCACGGCCGCCTTCCTCGGCGACGAGAGCTTCGGGGCCTCGCTGCACCGGGTCGCCCGCGCCCGGGGGCTGGCCGTGCGGGTCACCGCGCATGCGCCGCTGCTCGGCTCGGACCGCCGGGAGTTGGCCGCCGAGGCCCAAGCGGTCATCGGCGCCCATGAGATGCCCGCTCATGTCTGAACCCGTCGGCCGGGTCGGCCGTGGAGCGGCCTGGCCGGTGTCACCTCGCGGACATGCACCACGGCGTCGAACCACTCCGTGAGGGAGCCGCCGGACAGGTGGTGGTCGGCGTCCTCGCGCGCGTCGTAGAAGGGGCCGACGACGCGGGTCGTCGCCGGGGCGCCGAACCAGGCGTCGACGTCCGCGGGGCGTGGCGCGCGCAGGTCGAGGAAGTACGCGGGCAGGTCCGCCGCGCCGAGGGCCGCTTCGGAGAACCCGGCGGGCGGGACGGGGTGGTCGGCGCCGTGGTGGAACGTCAGCCCGATGGACGCGTAGCCGTCGCCGAAGTGCTCGCGCAGGTGGCCGCCCGCGTTGCGGTGGGTCTCGGGCTCCGGGGACGACACCGTCCGGGGGTCGCCGACGGCCGTGTGGACGAGGCCGCCCCAGTAGACGGTCTTGTGGCGGGTGTTCTCATGCCACCGGATCGCGTCGTCGGCCAGGCGCCGCTCGATCTCCGCCAGGCCGGCGCCGGGCGGCGGCGCCTGTGAGGAGAGGGCGGCCAGGTGGACGGGGTCGTGCGGATCGCGTTCGTTGTGGGCGCGCATCCAGCGCAGTACGCCGAGGATCTCCCCGGTCCGCCAGAAGGAACGGGCCTCGGAGAGCAGGGCTTCCGGATCGCCCGCCCCGGTCAGGACGTACGCGTCGAGACCGAGCCGGACCGGATCGTCCCCTTCGAGGAGAAGCGACCGGAATCCCTGCTCCTCGACCAGGAGCCGCAGGATCCGATGCTGGACGGCGGACAGCTCATGCGTGGCACGGGACCCCACGCCGAGCGCGACGATCTCGGCACCCGCCACCGCCTCGGCCAGCGGGCGCAGATCGTCCGACTCGGCACGCGTGTCGAAGGAGTTGATGGGGTCGGCGTGCCGGGTCAGCCAGTCGACTGCGGCCTCGGTGGTGGCGGTTGCTCCCGATGTCCTGTTCATGGCGTCAGCCTCGTACCTGAAGCTTGGTTCAGGTCAAGCGTCGGGTGCGGGACAGCCGCATGTGTGACGGGAGAGCGGCCTTCGGGCCGTGAGTGAGCAGGGTGGGTCTATTTCGCGTACCAGTCCGTGAAACGGGTGACGCGAGTGCAAGGATGGCCCCGCCATGACTGCTGGGTGGTGTTCTCGAGCGGGACGGGCCGCGGTGTTCACCGCCGCCTGTGTACTGCTCGCTGCCCTGGGGCACGTGCTCATGTCGGGCGCCTCGGTGCCCCCGTGGACGCTGGGGGCGGGAGCCTTCGGCGTCGGCTGCACGGCGTGGGTGCTCGCCGGGCGCGAGCGGGGACTGCCGCTGGTCGTCTCCGTGACGGTGGCCGCGCAGGCCGCGCTGCACTCCGGGTTCTCCCTGGCGCAGGCCGCCGCGCAGCCCGCGGGTGGAGTCTCGCTCGTGCGGCGCTGGATTCAGCACATGCTCTGCGCGGCGCCGATGGGCGCCGAATCCATGGGCAGGCGGCAGGGTTCGGCCATGTCCGCGCCGACGCCCGCGTCGGGATCGGCGTCAGGACCGGCGTCAGGAATCGCGTCGGGGGCGATGCCCATGCCCGCCGCGCCCGCCACCCCGTCGGCGGGGTCCTCCATGGAGCACATGGATCACATGGGCGGCGGTCACGACATGAGCGGCATGTCGCCCACCGGCATGCTCGCCGCCCACCTTCTCGCCGCGCTCCTCTGCGGCCTCTGGCTCGCGCACGGCGAACGCGCGGCCTTCCGTATCGCGCGCGCCTTCGCCGGGTGGCTCGTCGCCCCGCTGCGGGTGCCTCTCGCGCTGCCCGCGCCCGCCCACCGTCCCCGCATCCGGCGCCAACGCCACCGGGCGGCGGGCAGGCCGCGGCAGTTGCTCCTCGTGCACGCCATCACTTCTCGGGGTCCGCCCGCTGGGACCGCTGTCGCCTGACAGCTGGTTCCCCGACGCCGTTCCCGTGCGCTTCGTCGCGCGGCCCCGCGGCTCGGGCATCGGCCGTACGCACTCTCGCGCACGGCCGTACCCCCCTCACCGGACCCGCCGTACGCACGGACGCACCGCATGGCGGAGCGCTCAGTGCGCATCGCGCGAACCGCGAACCGCGTACCCGGGTCCGGACTCCCGAGAAGGACACCAGGTGATCATTCCTGCCCTGCCCAGCTCACCCGACGAGTCGATAACGGCCTGGGCCCTCGCCGCCCGCGCCGGAGACCCCGAAGCGGTGGAGCACTTCGTACGCGCCCTGCATCGCGACGTCCGCCGGTACGTGACGTACCTCGGCGGTGATCCGCAGGCCGCCGACGACCTGACGCAGGACACGTTCCTGCGGGCCCTCGGCAGCCTGCACCGCTTCGAAGGGCGCTCGTCCGCCCGTACGTGGCTGCTGTCCATCGCCCGGCGCGCGGTGATCGACAGCTTGCGGCACGCCGCGGCCCGGCCCCGTCTCTGCGACACGGACGACTGGCAGTCCGCCGCGGAGCGGGCCCAGCCGAGGGGTCTGCCGGGCTTCGACGACGGGGTGGTCCTCGCCGACCTCCTCGCGACGCTGCCGGACGAGCGCCGTGAGGCCTTCGTCCTGACCCAGCTGCTCGGTCTGCCCTACGCGGAGGCCGCGCTGCTCACCGGCTGCCCGGTGGGCACGGTCCGCTCGCGGGTGGCGCGGGCCCGCATCTCCCTGATGGAGCGGCTGCGGGACGCCGAGCGCCCCGCGCTGGTGGGCGCCGCGGCCTGACGCGCCAAGCGGCCGCCCGGTGGTGACGCCGGGCGGCCGTCGGTCCGTCAACCCGTCAACCCGTCAACCCGTCAACCCGTCGGTCCGTCGGTCCGTCGGTCGGTCCGGGCGGCAAGCTCCGCGCGCGCCGCCCGCACCTCGTCCACGGCCTGTTGGTGCCCGCCGTCGGCGGCGCAGCGCTCGGCCCGGTCGAGGAGAGCGTGGGCGCGGTCCGGGGCGGCGGCCGTCCGCACCCGGGCCAGTGCCGTGAGCGCGAAGGCGAGGACCGTGCCGCCGAACGGCTCGGCGAGCGCGACGGCCGCGCCCGCCAGTTGCTCCGCCTCGTCCACCTCGCCGAGCAGCAGATGGATCTCGGCGAGGTTCGCGCGCTCGAACGCGGTGGCCGTGGGCCGCCCGGCCTGCTCGGCCAGGGTGAGGGCGCGCCGCCCGTGGTCCAGCGCCTTGCGATGCTGACCCGCGCGGCGCGCGTTCTCGCGCAGGACGGACAGGACCGTGGCGAGGAGGGCGGGATCTCCGGACTCCTCGGCCGGAGCGAGCGCCTGTTCGGCGGGCGCGATGGCGTCCTCGTGGTGTCCCAACAGGCCGTGACAGATGGCCTGTTGGGCGAGGCATCGCGCGAGGAGCGTGGCGGCGCCCCCGTCCGGCCCGAGGTCCACCTGAGCGGCGCGAGCCGTCGCGAGCCCGGCCTCGTACCGCCCCTCGTGGAAGAGGATCATCGACTCCGCCATGCGGTGCGCCGCCCGCACGTCCGCGGCGGCTTCCGGGCCCGGCGGGTGTGCGTCGAGGAGGGTACGGGCCTCTCGCGGTGTCGCGGTGTGGGCAAGGATTTCCGCGAGGCGGGTGGCCGTCAACGTGCAGGCCGCAGCGCTGCGTTGGAGTTCGTACGCGGCGAGGGCCTCCCGCAGGACCCGGATCGCCTCGGCGTATCGGCCCGAGCGCTCCAGCGTGCGGGCCAGATCCACACGCACCCGGGCCGCGTCCGCCTCGGGCTCCGTCGGCCGGTCGAGCGCCGCGCGGTGGAGCCGCACCGTCTCGGGGCCCGGACGCGCTCCCGGGTCGGCGGCGTCGAGGGCCGCCGCGCACCGCTCGTACTGCTGGATCGCGGCGCGGCGCATGCCCTGCCGCAGCCAGGCCCTGATCAGCACGCGGTGGGCCCGTTCGTCGGCGGGGGCGGACTCCAGGAGGAGGCGCGCGGTCGCGCAGGCCTCCGGTGCGTCGCCCGCCGCGAGCTGCGCTTCCGCGAGGGCGAGCGCGACCCGGCCGCGCAGTTCGGTGAGGCGGGTGCGGTGCGGTTCGGCCCAGGGGGCGTAGCGGTCCTCGGGCAGCAGCTCTCCGGTGAACGTGGCCAGAGCGGCGGCCAGTTGGAGAGCTTCCCCGCCGGACAGCGCGCTCTCGGCCAGGGACTCCGCGTGGTCCGTGTCGACCTGGACCGAGCCCGGGGCCAGGCGCAGCAGGGCCCCGTCGGTCACCAGGTACGAGGATGCCGACCGGGGGGTCAGTTCGGGCTCGAGGGCGTGCCGGGCCGCGTGTACCGCCACCCGCAAGTTCCGCTGGGCGGACGGGAGTTCGGCGTGCGGCCAGCATGCCGCCATGATGTGCTCGCGGTGCAGCTGGTGTCCGGGGGCAAGGGCGAGCAGCTTCACCAGCGTCCGGGCGCCGGGACGCGGCCACCGCTCGGCGGGCTGCACCCCGTCGGTCCGCTCCGCCGCGAAGCCGCCGAGCAGCCGGACGCGGAGCACGGGGGGAGAGGTGCCGGGGCTCCCCTGAGGGTCGTACGCGTGTGCCGTGCCGCCCGTTCCGACCGTGCCGACCGTGCCGTCTGTTCCGACCGTGCCGCCCGTTCCGATCGTCCCTCTCGTTGCGCCCATGAGGGCAGTCACTCTAACCGCCCGCCTCCACCGGCCTGTTACCGGCGCATTACTGGCCGGATCACGCCCCTCGTCGTGGCATGTCAGACGGGTGCCGCGCCCCCGATCGCGTCGACTTCGCCCAGCCGTCCGCGAGCCCACCAGAACGCGTTGACCTGCGGGGAAAGCCTCCCGAAGATATTGCCGATCACGGCCGCCGTCCCCTGTGTCCCTCTCTGGAGGAATCGTGAAGCGTTCCCAAGCCCTCTGCGTGGGCGTCGCGTTGCTGCTCTCGGGCAGTGCCGTTGCGGCCAACGCCGCCGACAGCCCCGCCGCGCCCGCTGCGGGCCCCGCCGCCAAGCGGGCGTCCGCCGACGCCACTTGGTGCAAGAAGCAGGGCGGCAGTGCGCAGCAGCAGGTCCCGTACTACACCAAGACCGGGACGCAGATCGTCCGGCTCGGCGGCCAACGCGAGATGTGCGTCTTCACCGCCAAGGACGGCACCAAGCTCATGATCGGCGCCGACACCCTCGCCGCCGACAAGCCCACGCTGGCCGCGCTCGCCTACGTCCACAAGCCCGCCGACCCGGGCGGCCACCCCGGCAACCCGTCCCTCGGCTACTGCAAGTCCATCAACGGCACCGCCCTGTACGGCCCGAAGCCGACGGACGGCGGAGGCTGGGCCAAGAAGGGCGAGACCAACCCCTCGAACGTCGTCTCCGCCTGCATGTTCGGCGACGGCTCGGTGATCGACGCCTGGGGACTCAAGTACCACTCGGGCGACGTGATCCGGGGCGCCGACCTGACGAAGAAGTTCCGCGCGGACATTCCGTAGCGGCCCCCGCACGCACGACGTGACGGCCGCCCCGTCCGGGCCGGGGAAGGCACGAGCGTCGTGCGGTCGTGCCCCGGCACAGTGCTAGGCCAGGGCCTTGCGCTGTGCCGGGGTGAGTCGGGCCCGTCCGGCGTGGGCCAAGGCGTCGGTGACCCGGTTCAGGGGCCAGCCCAGTGCCGTGGCCAGGTGGTCCTCCGTCAGTGGGGTGCCCGCGTGCCGTAGTGCGGCCAGGACGGTCAGTGCGTCGTCGACGGTTCGGGTGCCGCCGCTCATGTCGTCGCTGAGGGTCGCGAAGAACTGGCTCATGTGGGCGAGCCGGGATCCCGCGGGCGTCGCCGCGTCCAGGACGTCGACTCCCCGCTGTGCGGTCTGCGCCCACATCGAGTGCTTCTGGGCGCTCGTCGTCCACGCGCGGAGCCAGACGCCGTCGTCGATGACGTACCGCTCGCGGCGGTGTCCCGGTTCGCGCACGCGGCCGATCACCTCGAGGCCCTCCAGATACCCCACGGCCTTGGAGACCGACGCGGGGCTGACCCGCAGGCGCCGCACGAGGTCCGCGGCGGTGAGGCTGCCGGAGTCGTCGGTGATCAGGCGGGCGAGCACCCGCGCGGCCATCCGGGGCACCCCGGTCCTGACCATGAGCGCCGCGAGCTGCTCGGCGAAGTCGTCCACGGCGCCGGGGTCGCGTCCGTACGCGTCGGTGGGCGTGGCCGGTTCGCTGCGCGGGATCCGTCTGCGCCGCCTGGCGCGTCGCCCGGTGGCGAGGTGGGCGTGGTCGACGCGGTACGCCTGGGGCCCGCCGTTGCGGATCACCTCGCGGCTGATGGTCGACGTAGGCCGGCCCAGGCTCCTGGCGATCTCGGTGTACTTCAGTCCTTCGGCGAGGCCCGCGCCGATGGACTGCCGGTCCTCGTGGGTCAGCCTGCCACCCGGCATGCGCGGGGGCCTCCTTGCGTTCATCGGCAAGTTCATTGCAACAGATCCTCGAAATCCCCTACCAGAGAGGCCTTCCTGGTCAGTTATTCATTGATGGCCCGCTGAACGCAACGTAGCTTCGCCGACATCTGGACGGATGAGGCGAGGAGTTGACGTGACGACGACGAGCGAGGACGTCGTGCTCGATGTCGAGGGGCTGCGCATGCGATACGGCGCGGCCGACGTGCTGCGCGACGTGACGTTCCAGGCCCGGCACGGCGAAGTGGTCGCCCTGCTCGGGCCGAACGGGGCGGGCAAGACCACGACCATCGAGATCATGGAAGGCTTCCGGATGCGCTCGGCGGGCCGGGTCCACGTGCTCGGCACGGACCCCGCGCTCGGCACCGAGGCGTGGCGCGCCCGCATCGGGGTCGTCCTGCAGTCCTGGCGCGACCACGGCAAGTGGCGGGTGCGTGAACTGCTCGCGCACCTCGGGACGTACTACGCCCCCTACTCCACCGGCACGATCCGGCGCCCGTGGGACACCGGCGAACTCATGGCGGCGGTCGGCCTGAGCGCGCACGGGGGCAAGAAGATCAAGACGCTGTCCGGCGGACAGCGACGCAGGCTCGACGTGGCGATCGGCATCGTGGGCCGCCCGGAACTCCTCTTCCTGGACGAGCCCACCGCGGGCTTCGACCCCGAGGCCCGCCAGGAGTTCCACGAACTCGTCCACCGCCTCGCCGACGATCACGAGACCACGATCCTGCTGACCACGCACGACCTGCACGAAGCGGGCAAGCTCGCCGACCGCATCATGATCCTGGCCGGGGGACGGATCATCGCGGACGGCTCCGCGGACGACCTGGCACGGCGGATCGCGGGGCAGGACGAGGTGCGCTGGACGTGCGGCGGACGGCACTTCGTGAGGTCGACGACCGAATCGACGGCGTTCGTCCGTGAGTTGCTCCGCGAACACGGCGAGGCGGTGGCCGAACTGGAGGTCCGCCGGGCCTCGTTGGAGGACACCTATCTGGCGCTCGTACGACAGCAGGGCGACTGCGAGGCGCACCGGACGCGGACGGCGGTGACCCTGTGAACGCGACAGGAGATGCGACAGGAGATGCGACGGGGAACGCGCCAGGAAGCGCGACGGGCATGGCGCTGCGCGCGGGCTGGAGCCGTGGCCTGATCGAACTGCGCCAGTCGTTCACCAACGGCGGCGACGTGCTCTCGCACCTGCTGTGGCCGGTGCTGATGCTGACCGTCATGTTCTTCATGCGGGACACGGCGTTCGGCACGAGCGGCATCCTGCTGGGCACCCTCGCCCTGCCGAGCATCCTCGGCATGAACGCCGCGATGGGCATGGTCAGCATGAGCCAGGCGCTCACCGCCGAACGCGAGGACGGCACCCTGCTGCGCGCCAAGGCGACGCCGAACGGAATGCCGGGCTACCTCATCGGCAAGGTCGTCTCCGTGGCGGGCGGCCTGCTCGCCGACCTGGCGATCCTGCTGATCCCCGGGATGCTCGTCGTCGGGGGCCTCGCGATCGGCGGCCCCGGCTCCTGGGCGACGCTGACCTGGGTCCTGCTCCTGGGCATGGTCGCCACCCTGCCCATCGGCGCGGTCCTCGGCTCGGTGTTCACCAGCGCGCGCAGCCAGGGCCTGATCCAGCTGCCGGTCCTCGGCATGATCGCGATCTCCGGCATCTTCTACCCGGTCACCGCGATGCCGGACTGGCTGCAATGGATCGCGCAGGCGTTCCCCGTCTACTGGCTGGGCCTGGGCATGCGCTCGGCCCTGCTGCCGGACAGCGCGGCGGGCATCGAGATCGCCGACTCCTGGCGGCACTGGGAGACGGCCGGGATGCTGGGCGCCTGGGCCGTGCTCGGCCTGCTCGTGGCCCCGGTCGTACTGCGCCGCATGGCACGCGGGGAGTCGGGCTCCAGCGTGGCGGCGCGGCGGGAGAGGGCGCTGCGGCGGGTGGGTTAGACCGGCTGCCGCAGCGCCCCCGGCCGGCTAGCGCAGCATGGGCAGTTCGATCGCCGGGCAGCGGTCCATCACCATCTCCAGGCCCGCGGTCCGCGTCCGCTCGTACGCCTTCTCGTCGACGACGCCCAGCTGGAACCAGACCGCCTGCGCGCCGATCGCGATGGCTTCGTCGGCGGCGTTGCCCGCGAGGGCGCTGTTGAGGAAGACGTCCACGACGTCGATCTTGAAGGGCACGGCGGAGAGGGACGGGTAGCCCTTCTCGCCGTGCACCGTCTCGGCCTTCGGGTGGATCGGGACGACGCGCTTCCCGTAGCGCTGCAGGACGCCCGCCACCCCGTACGCCGCTCGTTCCTCGTTCGTGGACAGGCCCACGACCGCCCAGGTGTCCCCGAGCTCCGTCAGGATCTTGCGCACTGTTGCCGGATCGCCGTACACGTCCCGCTCCTTCTGCCGCCGATGGTCGGATGGCTACGCGTACGTCAGACGTTCACGCCGAAATCCGACGCGATGCCGCGCAGCCCACTGGCATAACCCTGGCCGACCGCGCGGAATTTCCACTCCGTGCCGTGGCGGTAGAGCTCGCCGAAGACCATGGCGGTCTCGGTCGACGCGTCCTCGGAGAGGTCGTAGCGGGCGATCTCCGCGTTGTCCGCCTGGTTGACCACGCGGATGAAGGCGTTGCGGACCTGGCCGAAGCTCTGGCCGCGGTTCTCGGCGTCGTGGATGGAGACCGGGAAGACGATCTTCGTGATGGTGGCGGGGACCGCCGCGAGGTTCACCTTCACGGCCTCGTCGTCGCCCTCGCCCTCGCCGGTGAGGTTGTCGCCGGTGTGCTCGACCGAACCGTCGGGGCTCTTGAGCTGGTTGTAGAAGATGAAGTGCTCGTCGGAGACGACCTTGCCCGAGTCGTCGCAGAGCAGTGCGCTCGCGTCCAGGTCGTAGTCCGTGCCGGTGGTCGTGCGGACGTCCCAGCCCAGGCCGACCAGGATGGCGGTGAGGCCGGGGGCCTCCTTGCTGAGCGAGACATTGCCGCCCTTGGCCAGGGAAACTCCCACGATGTCCTCCTGAAGTCCTGAGGTGAAGTGCGTACCGGCCGTGGTCAGGGCCGGAGGTTAAAATCTACAGCACTGTAGAAATTGCCGGGGTGCCACGTCCCGGTACTTCGTCCCGTTGCCGCGTCCCGTTACGATGTGGCGCTCCTCTAGGGGCCGTCAAGAGCGCAGTCAAGAGAGGGGCGCGGAATGGAGCGGCAGGACCGCGACGCGCGACAGCCCCGCCTCCGGCGGCGCGGGCAGGGCGAGTTGGAGGCGCAGGTGCTCGGGACGCTGCACGGCGCGGCGCGGCCCGTGAACGCGTCCTGGGTGCAGGAACGTATCGGCGGAGGGCTCGCCTACACCACGGTGATGACGATCCTGACCCGGCTGCTCGCCAAGGGCGCCGTCACGCGAGAGCGCGTGGGCCGGTCGTTCGAGTGGAGTTCGGCCGCCGGCGGGGCGGGGCTCGCCGCGCTGCGGATGCGCGAGGTGCTCGACGGCGAGTGCGACCGGGGCGCCGTCCTCGCCAGCTTCGTCACCACGCTCTCGCCCGACGACGAGCGGCTGCTGCGCGGGCTCATGGGGTCGACGGGCGGGGCATGACGGGCGGGGCGTGACGGGCGGGACGCAGGGGCCCGCGGCGAACGGCCGCGAGCCCTGCGGCCTGCAGCCTGCGGTGGATCAGAGGTCGAACTCGTGCGGCGGCAGGTCAAGCGCGAAGCACGCCTCGCGCACGACGGCCCGCTCGGTCGGGTCGAAGTCGCCGTCCGCGCCGCCGATGACGATGCCGATCTGGATCACGGCCCGCGCCTCTGCGGGCTTCTTCTTCGCCTTGGCGACCTCCTGCAACACGCTGACCTTTCCGAAGTCGAAGTCGGACGTCAGCTTGTCGAGGTAGTCGTCGAAGCGGCGCCGCAGATCGTCGGCGGGGAAGTTCTGCAGCACCTCGTTGGTGGCGATGAGTTGAGCCACGCGCTGTCGCTCGGAGGGGTCGATGGAGCCGTCCGCGGCTGCCACGAGGGCGCACATCGCCATACTGGAGTCGCGGAAGGCGCCGCTCTTGAGGTCGTTCTTCTTCGCCATGAGCTGGGTCTGCATCGTCGATGCGGATTCCTTGACGCGGTCCCACAGGGCCATGAGAGCTCCGTACGTTGGTTTCTTGTTTCTACAGCAGTGTAGAAACTAGCAGGCGCGCAGGAAGGTCGGACGATGACACGGACCGCACAGGAACTGCTCGACGGCGTGGTGGCGCAGCTCGCCCCTGACCCGGCGGCCAACCCGCTCGTCCCGCGCCTCGCGGACGGCACCGCGAACCGTTCCGCGATCACCGCTCTCGCTCTGGAGCAGCGCTCCGTGATCCCCGCCGACCGCCGCTCCTTCCTGCACCTGGCCGAACGCTCGGCCGCCGCGGGGGAAGCCGAGTGCGCGGCCTTCTTCCGCACCCTCGCCGAAGGCGAGACGCTCGCCTTCGACCGGCTCGACGCCCTGGTCGCCGCATGTGGCGTGGACAAGACCGGCGCCGACGCGTACGAGCCGCGCGCGGGCTGCCAGGCCTATCCGGCGTACGTGGCCTGGCTCGCCCTCAACGGCGCTCCCGCCGACGTGGTCCTCGCCCTGACCGCCAACTTCGCGGCCTGGGGCGCCTATTGCGCGACGCTCACCCACGCCCTTCCCGCCCACTACGGCTTCAGCGAGGAGGCCTGCGGGTTCTTCGCCTTCTTCGCCGAGCCCGCGCCCGACCTGGAGCGGCAGGCCCTCGCCGCGGTGCGCGCGGGCATGGGCCGGGGTCTCGACGCGACAGGGACGGCCCTGCGCTACGGGAAGCTGCTGCAGCGCTACGAGGCGATGTTCTGGGAGACGCTGGCCGACCCGGCGCGCGGCCTCTGACGCCCGCCGACGCTCGCTGACGCCCGCCGGCGCCCTGAGCCTCTCCGGAACCTGATCTCGGGAGTACCCGCGTGACCCCACCCATCTCACGCTCGCCGCCCTCGCGGTGTACGGGTTCTTCCGGCGCGACCGCAGAGGCATGCCCGCCCGGCGGGTGGTCGCGGCCCGCTGACGGCCTGCGTGGGCCTCGTCGTACTGATCGTCTCGGTGTGTGCCAACCTCGGTCTCCTGACCGGGGCTTCGGGTGGCGTCGACGCGGCGCTGATCGCCCCGCTTCCCGCGCTGTTCGTGGCGGGCGGGTACGAACGGCTGACGACGGTGGACGCGGAGCGCGTGTGACGGAGGGGCGGGGCGGCATGACGGACGAGACGGTGACGAGGGTCTTCCTGGGGGCGGTGCGCACCGGGAGCGGTGTCCACACGGACACCACGGCACTCGCTGTGCGCGGCGGACGCGTCGTCGCGCTCGGCGACGAGGCGCGTGCGATGGCCGAAGTGGCCGATGACGTCGTGGAGTTGGGGGATGGACTGCTCCTTGCCGCCTTCGGCGACGGGCACGCCCACCCGCTCTTCGGGGGTCTGGAGAGCTTCGGGCCGCAGATCAAGGACCTCACCTCGGTCGACGCGATCGTCGCGGAGGTCGGGCGGTGGGCCGCGGCCCATCCGGACGCACAGTGGATCGTCGGCGCCTCCTACGACCCCGCGCTCGCGCCCGACGGCGAGTTCGACGCGCGCTGGCTGGACGCGGCGGTGTCCCAACGGCCCGTCGTGCTGCGGGCGTACGACTACCACACGGTGTGGTGCAACACGGAGGCGCTGCGCCGGGCCGGGGTGCGGGACGCGACGCCGGATCCGCGCCTCGGCTGGATCGTCCGGCGTCCCGACGGCTCACCGATGGGCACCCTGCGCGAGTGGCACGCCTGCGACCTGGTGCTCGACCAGGTGCCCGCGCGCGAGGAGGCCGAACTGGTCGAAGCCGTGCGCCGCGCGGGGCAGACGTACGCGCGAGCGGGCATTACCTGGGTGCAGGACGCCTGGGTCGAACCGGAGATGGTGGACGCCTACGTGGCGGCGGCCCGCCGTGACGCGCTGAGCGTCCGGGTGGACCTGGCCCAGCGCGCCGACCCCGACCGCTGGCGCGCACAGCGGAAGCAGTTCGACGCCGCGCGCGGGCGGGTGAGCGCCGAGGGCGGCCCGCTGCTGTCCGCGCGCACGGTGAAGTACTTCAGCGACGGCGTGATCGAGGGCGGTACGGCCGCACTGCTCGCCCCCTATCTCGACGCGCCGCACAGCTGCGGCATGCCCGTGTGGGAGCCGCGCGCGCTCGCCGAAGCGGTGTGCGCCTTCGACGCCGACGGCTTCCAGACGCACATCCACGCCATCGGCGACGCGGGCGTACGGGCGGCGCTCGACGCGGTGGAGGCCGCGGTCCTCGCCAATCCGGCCTGGGACCGGCGGCCCGTGATCACCCACGTCCAGCTCGTCGACCCGGCCGACCTGCCGCGCTTCGCCGCGCTCGGCGTCATCGCCAACTTCGAGCCCCTGTGGGCACAGCCCGACCCGCTGCAGACCGACCTCTCGATGCCGCGGATCGGCGCCGAACGGTCCGACCGGCAGTACCCCATGGGGGAGTTGGCGCGCGACGGAGTACGGCTCTCCTTCGGCAGCGACTGGCCCGTGAGTTCGCACGAGCCCCTCGACGGCATCCAAGTCGCCGTCACCAGGCGCACGTTCGACGGAATCCCGCAGGACGGCTGGACCCCGCACCAGCGGCTCACCGTGGAGCAGGCCCTCGCCGCGGCCACCAGCGGCGTCGCCCACCAGGCGGGCGCCGACGACCGCATCGCGCTCGTGCCGGGAGCGCCCGCGGACCTGGTCAGGCTCTCCGCCGACCCGCGCACGGTCGACCCGATGGCCATCCGGCACGTGCGGGTGCTCGGCACCTGGCTGGGCGGCGCCCCTACCTACCGGGCGCGGGAGGAGTGAGGGGCAGCACGATGGCGGTGACGGCGATCCCCTCACGTATCGACCAGCTGCCCCGGAACTCCGTCAGCTCGCGGCCCGCCACCGTCGGTCCCGGCACGAGGAGCGTCGCGATGAACCCGCCGTGCGGGTCCAGGTCGATCCGCGCCTCCTCGAAGTCGAGCCAGCGCCCGGTGAGCGGGAACCACGTCTTGTAGACGGACTCCTTGGCGCTGAAGAGCAGCCGGTCCCAGGGCACGTCGGGATGCCGGGTGCCGAGCGCGGCCAGAGCCGTGCGCTCCGTCTCGTCCGAAACCAGCTTCAGGACCCCGGGATCGGCCAGCGGAGCGGCCGGCTCCGCGTCGACGCCGATGGACGTGACCTCCGAGGCGCGGGCCACGGCGGCGCCGCGGTAGCCCGCGCAGTGCGTCATGCTGCCGACGATGCCGTCGGGCCAGCGCGGGGCTCCCTTGGCTCCCGGCAGGATCGGCACGGGCGGCAGGCCGAGCCCGGCCAGGGCGGCGCGGGCGCACTGCCGGACCGTGCTGAACTCGCGGCGCCGCTTGTCCACCGCCCGCGCCACCACGTCCTCCTCCTCGGGAAACAGGAAGGGATCGGCCGGGTCCTCGCGGGTCTCCACGACGGTGACGGGAGCGGCGGCGAGCAGCGACTCCAACACGTCGGTACGGCTGGGAACTTGGCGTACGGGATTCGAAGGTGACGTCACAACGGATCACCGTACCGGGGCCGTGGCGTGCGCGGGGTCCTACCCTGGCGTGATGCACGACGAGTACCGCACAGTGGCCCGCGAGGCCGTGCACGAGACCGAGATCAACCGCTCGCGCTTCCTGTGCGCCCTCGCGCCCGCGGCCACCGAGGGGGAGGCCCAGGACTTCGTCGCGCGCATCCGCAAGGAGCACCCGTCCGCCTCGCACAACTGCTTCGCGTACGTCATCGGGGCCGACGCCGGGGTGCAGAAGGCGAGCGACGACGGGGAGCCCGGGAGCACGGCCGGTGTGCCGATGCTCCAGATGCTGCTCCGCCGCGACATGCGGTACGTCGTCGCCGTCGTGACCCGCTACTACGGAGGCGTCAAGCTCGGCGCCGGCGGGCTGATCAGGGCCTATGGGGGATCGGTCGGCGAGGCGCTCGACGCGGTGGGCACGCTGACCCGCAGGCGCTTCAGGCTCGCCACCGTCACGGTCGACCACCAGCGCGCGGGCAAGATCCAGAACGATCTGCGGTCGGCGGGGCGCGCGGTGCGCGACGTCCGCTACGGGGACGCGGTGACCATCGAGATCGGCCTTCCCGACGCGGACGTCGAGGCCTTCACGGCCTGGCTGGCGGACGCGACGGCGGGCAGCGCGGTGTTCGAGCTCGGGGGAGAGGCGTACGGCGACGCCTGAGGCCGGGCGGGCCCCCGACCCCAGGCGCAAATGGAGGTAAATGGGTAGAATTCAGGCATGGGAGAGCGGCCTGGAGTGCCGACTGCGCCCGAACTCGTCCTGGAGACCGACACCGGATCGACGGTGATGAGTCCGAGCCGGGACTATCACGTCGGGCGCGATCCCCTGAGCGACATCGTCATCGACGACGCCCGCGTCTCCTGGCACCACGCCGTCCTGCACGCCGAGCTCGACCACTGGACGATCGAGGACGAGCACAGCACGAACGGCACGTACGCCGACGGGCGGCGCATCCACGAGTTCGGCGTCGGACCCGGCAGCGTCCTGCGCTTCGGCAGCGTCGCGGACGGCCCGAGAGCCGTGCTCGTCGGCCACGAGCCGCCCCCGCCCCCCGCTCCGGCCCCGCCCGAGCGCCCCTCCGCCGTCCGCACCCCCTCCGCCACCGGCACCTTCCGGCAGCCGACGACCGTGCGCCCGCTGCCCGCCCGCACCGTCCGCATCGGCCGCGCCGCCGACAACGACCTGGTCATCGACGACCTGGTGGTCTCGCGCCGCCACGCGGAGCTGCGGGTCCTGGCGGACGGCTCGTACGAGATCGCCGACCTCGGCAGCCACAACGGCACCTACCTCAACGGCCAGCCGGTGGACCGGGCGCCGGTCGCGCCCGGGGACATCGTCGGCGTCGGCCACCGCGCGTACTGCCTCGTGGGCGATCAGCTCCAGGAGTACGTCGACACCGGCGAGGTGTCGCTCGACGTACAGGAGCTGACGGTCGCCGTGGACCGGGGCCGCAAGACGCTCCTCGACAAGGTCTCCTTCCCCGTCGGCGAGAAGTGCCTGCTGGCCGTCGTCGGCCCCAGCGGCGCGGGGAAGTCCACCCTCCTCAACGCCCTCACCGGCCTGCGCCCCGCCGACGGCGGCACCGTCCTCTACGACGGCCGCGACCTCTACCGCGACTACGCGGAGCTCCGACAGCGCATCGGTCTCGTGCCGCAGGACGACATCCTGCACGCGCAGCTCACCGTGCGCAGGGCTCTTGGCTACGCCGCCGAACTGCGCTTCCCCCAGGACACCGAGAAGGCGGAACGCCGGGCCAGGGTCGACGAGGTGATCCGTGAACTCGGCCTCGAACAGCGCGTCGACCAGCCCATCCACAGCCTCTCCGGCGGCCAGCGCAAGCGCGTGAGCGTCGCCCTGGAACTGCTCACCAAGCCCTCCCTGCTCTTCCTGGACGAGCCGACGTCCGGACTCGACCCCGGTATGGACCGCTCGGTGATGCACATGCTGCGCGGCCTCGCCGACGACGGCCGCACGGTCGTCGTCGTCACGCACAGCGTGCTCAGCCTCGACGGGTGCGACCGGCTCCTCGTGCTCGCGGCGGGCGGCCGGATCGCCTACTACGGGCCGCCACGGGACGCGCTGCCGTTCTTCGGCTTCGAGGAGTGGCCCGAGGCGTTCGAGGCCTTCGAGGGGGACCGCGACCGGGACTGGGCGGGGGAGTACCGCCGCTCGCCGTTCCACCAGCAGTACATCGTCAACTCCTCGGCGCAGCCGCCGCTGCCGCAGGGCGCCGCGGCTCCGGTCGCCTCCTTCGCGCCACCGCCGAAGGCGCAGAGCTGGGGGTCGCAGCTTCGGACGCTGGTGCGGCGGTACGCGGCCGCGCTCGGCGCGGACCGGACCTTCCTCGCGATCATGATCGCGCTGCCGTTCGTGATGGGCGCCATGGCCCGCGCCCTCGCCGGCAGCAGGCTGACGCAGGAGACGGCGATGAACGCGCTGCTCATCCTCTGCGTGGGCGGAGTCCTGACCGGCGCGGCCAACGCCGTGCGGGAACTGGTCAAGGAGCGGGTCATCTACCGGCGCGAACGGGCAGTCGGGCTCTCCAGATCGGCGTACCTGATGTCCAAGGTCGTCGTACTGGGCACGATCACCGTGCTCCAGGCCGTCGTGCTGAGCCTGGTGGCGCTGCTCGGCGTCGATCTCAACGCGCCGGGCGGCGAGGGCGTGCTGCTCCCGCCCCTCGCCGAGATCACCTTGGCGGTGGCCCTCCTCGCCTTCACGGCCATGATGCTCGGGCTCCTGGTCTCGGCCCTGGTGCGCAAGGAAGAGGTGACGATGCCGCTCCTCGTGCTCCTGGCCATCGTCCAGGTGGTGTTCTGCGGCGCGCTCCTGAAGCTCCACGGGGTGCCTGGCGTCGAGCAGCTGGCGTGGCTCGTGCCCTCGCGGTGGGCGCTGGGCGCGATGGCGGGGACGATCGGCCTCGGCAGGATCGTGCCGGGTGAGCTGACGGCCGATCCGCTCTTCCGCCACTCCGCGGGTGTCTGGCTGATCAACATGGGCATGCTGGTGGCTCTCTCGGTCGTCTTCGGATACGTGGTCGCCAGGCTCCTGCGACGGCACGAACCCGCCGTCATGCGGAAGTAGGGGCGGACGGGATGACCACCGCGGAGTTCCGGCCCACACATGTCGTCCCCCAGGACGGGCTGCCCGCCTGGGAGACACCGGACGCGAACCGCCCGACGGCGCCGCTCGACGCACTGCTGCCCGTGCGCCTCGCCGACCGGCTCGGGGACTGGGGCCGGATCGTCTGCGCCAACGGCTGGTCGGCCTGGGTCGACGCCCGCCTCCTGATCGCCGTACCCCGCGATCCGCCGCCCGCCGGCTCCCCCCTGGCCCGCACGGCGGACCCGGACCAGCTCCTGGCACGGACGGAGGACGCCCTGCGCCACTACCGCCGCGCGACGCAGGACCTGGCGACCGGCGCCACCGACGCCGAGACCTTCCGCGACCGCACGCGCGGCCTGCGCGCGGGCATGGTGGTGGACGGCGAGTCGATCTGGCTCTACGACGCCGAACACGAGCGCTGGGTGTACTGCGACGGGACACAGCTGAGCACGTACGCGGCGGGCCAGGACCCGAGCGTCCACGGCGACGGAGAGATGACGGAAGGGCCCGGCGAAGTCAGCCCGGTCGGCCCGGAGCCCACGCAGGTGGTCGAAGCCGTCTCTGGTCCGGGGACCGTGCCCGCCTCGAACGGCGAAGTCCGGGCCCGCGACCCCGAACCGTACGGCGCACCCGGCCCGCACCTTCGGCCCGGTGACGGCTGATGGGGACCGCACCGCCCGACGACGTGTCGGCGGGCCCGAGTGTCCACTCCGGGCGGCCGTCCGAGCTGGTCGGGCAGCGGATCGCGGGGTATCGCGTCGAGCGGGAGATCGGGCGTGGCGGTATGGCCGTCGTCTACCGGGCCAAGGATCTGCGCCTCGACAGGACCGTGGCCCTGAAGCTGCTCGCCCCCGAGCTCGCGCGCAACGACACCTTCCGGCAGCGCTTCACGCACGAGTCGCGCGTGGCCGCGGCCATCGAGCATCCGCACATCGTGCCGGTCTTCGAGGCGGGCGAGACGGACGGCGTGCTCTACATCGCCATGCGGTACGTTCCCGGGCTCGACCTGCGCCACCTGCTCGACGAGTCGGGCCCGCTCCCCCTCGGGGCCGCCCTGCGCATCGCCACGCAGGTCGCTTCGGCGCTCGACGCGGCCCATGACCACGGCTTGGTCCACCGCGACGTCAAGCCCGGCAACATCCTCGTGGCCAAGGGCACGGACGGCGACCACCCGGAGCACGTCTATCTCACGGACTTCGGGTTGACCAAGAAGTCGCTGTCGCTGACCGGGTTCACGACCGTGGGCCAGTTCGTGGGGACCCTCGACTACGTGGCGCCCGAGCAGATCTCCGGGCGTCCCGTGGACGGCCGGTGCGACGTCTACAGCCTCGCCTGCGTCGTCCACGAGACCATGGCGGGCGGTCCGCCCTTCCAGCGCGACGACGACATGGCCCTGCTCTGGGCCCATCAGTACGACCAGCCGCCCCGGCTGACCGAGCAGCGCCCCGACATCCCCGCGTCGCTCGACGCCGTCCTCGCGAAGGCGCTGGCCAAGAGCCCCGACGACCGGTACGGCTCCTGCCTGGAGTTCACGGCCGCGTTGCGTGCCGCCGCCACGGGTGGCGTGCGGGGGCACCCTCCCACTCGGGTGGACGCCCAGGCCGTGGCAGCAGCCGCCGACCCGGGAGCGCCTCCGCAGCCGCCCCGCTGGGCGCGCCCTGTCTTTGGGCGGCTGCCCGGCTAGGGCTGCGGGCGCCCCTCCCGCTCCACCTCGCCGCGCCGGTGGACCCGCCGCGCGAGCAGGCCGCCGATGAAACCGGTGACCAGGCCCCAGGCCACGGCGAGGATCAGCGCGGTCCACAGCTGCGGGCGCAGCTTCACCAGGCCGGACAGGCCGCCGCCGAGATCCCCGATGCCCAGGAGCGAGAGGCCGTAGTGGGCGAAGACGCGGGCGAGCAGACAGACGGCGAGCACCGTGAGGGTCAGCGCCACCGCCATGTGCACGGCATGCTGCCAGGGCCGCATCCGGGCGGGCGAGCGCGCCGCCATCAGGAACGCGGCGCCCAGGACCATGACCGCCGCGACGACGAGCAGCCACCACACCCGGCCGTCGTGCTCGGCGAGCGTCCGCAGATTGAGCGTCGAGTCGTCCGGAGTGCGCAGTACGTCGTCCAGCGCGCGCGGCACGGGCAGTCCGAAAGGACCGTCCACGCGGCCCTCCCAGGACGCGCCGAGGCCGATGGTGAAGGCGAGCCAGACGAGGTTGGGCAGCCCGAGCAGCAGTACCGCGAGCGTCTCGGCCACGTGCCCCTTGGTCGCCGCGACGATCAGACCGATGACGAGCCCCAGGGCGACGTACGCGAGCAGCAGCACCACCATGGCGTGGGCGGCGGGCCGCACCGACTCCTGGAAGCGCACCAGACGGGCCGGGAGCGGAGCCGCGCGCGAGACCAGCAGCGCCACGGCGAGGACACCCGCCAGCCACAGCAGGCCGAACAGGAGGGTCAGCGGCACGTCGGTCTCGAAGCCGACCTTGGGCGTGGCCCCCAGCAGATCGCCGATGTCCGCCGCGGCGCCGTCCCCGAGCCCGATGGTGAACCGGTGGCGGGCCAGCAGTCCGAGGCCGATCAGGAGCAGGACCCACAGCACCGCGAACCGCGCGGCCCAGCCGGCCAGCTCCTTGGTGTCGGCGACGGCCCGGTGCCGCAGCGGCCGCAGGAATCCGGCGGCGATCACCAGCGCCCCGGCGAGGGTGACCGAGAGGGGGAGCACGGAGAGCCCCGCGTCCGCCCCGGCGAGCGACCCGGCGTCCCCGGAGAGGCCGACGGAGCCGCCGACCGCCATCACGACGACGGCCGCGACGACGCTCGGGAACGCGCCGCCCGGCAGGTCGGCGGCTCCCGCGGCCCACAGGCCGAGCGCGGCGACGACGGCCATGGCCACCAGCGCGGCGAGCACGGTGACGAGGGCGTGGGGCCAGCCGTGGGGGGCCCGGCCTGGCGGTTTCTGGTCGCTCACGCTGTCACGCTAAGCAGCGCCGGGGCGTCGCGCCCCTCGGGAGGGCCGACCGCGTCGGCTTGCGGGCTCCCCGGGAGCCGGACAGACAATAGTCGCGTAACGGTAGAAACCGTTCGTCGCGGTCCCCTACGCGATCCCCTATGCAGGGAAGAAGCCTTCGTGAGCGCCGAACCGCCGTCGTCAGGACGCCCCACAGGACCCCCGTCAGGCCCGCTTTCGGGTCCTTCGCAGCCGGGCCCCTCGGAGCCGGGACCTGCGCAGACCGGCCCTTCGCGGCCGGACGCGACTCAGGCGGGCTCGACGCCACCGCCCGGCGGGGACCGGCCGTCGGAACCTCCGGGCGGTCCGCCGAGCGGCCCTCCCGGCGGCACTCCGGACGGCGCCGGCCCCGGCGGGCGCCCGGAGCCGGACCGCCCCTGGTGGCGGTCGGCGCCGCGGGTGGCGGCGATCGCCCTCGTGCTCGTGGCCGCGGTCGTGCTGACCGTCGTCCTCACCCGGCCCGACAGTTCGGACGGCACCGCGCAGTCCGGTGGCGAGGTCCTCCTCCAGCCCGCGGGGAAGGCGGGCCCCGATCCCTTCACCGGGTCGAGCGCCCGGGAGGACTCCACGCCCTCGTCCCCGAGCGCGCTGCCGAGCTCCTCGGCATCGGCCAACGTGACGCGCGGCGTCGACGGCTCCGCTCCCGGCCTCTACGGCGGGACGCGCAAGGTCGGCAGCTGCGACGTGGAGAAGCAGGTCGGCGCCCTCAAGCGGGACCCGGTCAAGAGCAAGGCGTTCGCCTCGGTCCTCGACATCGAGGCCTCCGCCGTCCCCGCCTACCTGCGCTCGCTCACACCCGTACAGCTGCGCATGGACACCCGCGTCACCAACCACGGCTACCGCGACGGCGGCCCCACCGCGTATCAGGCCGTCCTGCAGTCCGGCACCGCCGTCCTCGTCGACGACCGGGGCGTGCCGCGCGTGCGCTGTGCCTGCGGCAATCCGCTGCTGCCTCCCGTCGCGCAGAAGAGCACCCCGAAGCGGACGGGCCAGGCGTGGCCCGGCTACCAGGCGTCGAACGTCGTGGTCGTGGCGCCCGCCGTCCAGGTCGTGAACGTGTTCGTCATGTACGACCCCGAGAGCGGGGACTGGTTCGAACGTGACAAGGGCGACACGGGCGCAGGCGACACGAAGACCAGGCCGCCGGTGAACGAGCCGTCCCCGTCGGCCTCCTCATCCGCCCCTTCCTCCGCATCCCCGTCATCGCCCTCCCCGTCTCCCTCCTCCTCCCTCTCCTCTTCTGCCTCCTCTTCCACCTCTCCCTCGTCCGCGTCCCCTTCCTCCGGTGAGCCCTCCTCGCCGCGGGAGCAGCCGCCGTCGTCCCCGGTGTCGGATTGAGGTTCGTGATCGAGCAGGGGCCCACAGGCGCTAGCGTGGTGGGTGCGTCGGCGAGGCCCGTGCTGGGGCGGTGCTGGATCCGGGGCGTAGGAGGGGTTGAGCGAGCATGCGGGCCGGAGCGGCGTCTTGAGAATTCTGCACACGTCCGACTGGCATCTGGGCCGGTCGTTCCACCGCGTGAACATGCTCGGCGCCCAGGCCGATTTCATCGGCCACCTCGTCGCCACGGCGCGTGAGCACGAGGTGGACGCCGTCGTCGTGTCCGGCGACGTGTACGACAGGGCGGTACCGCCGCTCGCCGCCGTCGAGCTCTTCGACGACGCACTGCACCGGCTCGCGGCCCTCGGCGTCCCGACGGTGATGATCTCCGGCAACCACGACTCCGCGCGCCGCCTGGGCGTCGGCGCCGGACTGATCGGCCGCGCGGGCATCCACCTGCGCACCGCGCCCGCCGCGTGCGCGGACCCGGTGGTCCTCGCCGACGGCCACAGTGACGTGGCGTTCTACGGTCTTCCCTACCTCGAACCGGCGCTGGTAAAGGACGAGTTCGGGGTCAAGCGCGCGGGCCACGAGGCCGTGCTCGGCGCCGCCATGGACCGGGTGCGCGCCGACCTGGCCGCCCGGACGCCGGGCACCCGGTCCGTCGTCCTCGCCCACGCCTTCGTCGCCGGCGGCGAGGCCAGCGACAGCGAGCGGGACATCACCATCGGCGGGGTGTCCGCCGTGCCCTCCGGGGTCTTCGACGGCGTCGACTACGTGGCCCTCGGCCACCTGCACGGCAGCCAGGCCATCAGCGAGCGCGTCCGCTACTCGGGCTCCCCGCTGCCGTACTCGTTCTCCGAGTCCACGCACCGCAAGAGCATGTGGCTCGTCGACATCGGCGCGGCGGGGGAGATCGGGGCCGAGCGGATCGACTGCCCGGTGCCCCGGCCGCTCGCCCGCATCCGGGGAGACATCGGGACACTGCTCGCCGACCCGGAACTCGACCGCCACGAAGAGGCCTGGGTGGAGGCGACACTCACCGACGCGGTGCGCCCCGACGACCCCATGGCCCGCCTCTGCGAGCGCTTCCCGCACACCCTCAGCCTCGTCTTCGACCCGGAGCGCGCCCCCGATGACCCGGGCGTCTCGTACGCCCAGCGCCTCGAGGGCCGCAGCGACCAGCAGATCGCGGAGGACTTCGTGACCCATGTGCGGGGCGCCGGACCCGATCGGCGCGAACAGGCGGTGCTGCGGGCGGCGTTCGACACCGTCCGCGTCGACGACACCCTGCGCGAGGTGGCCCGATGAGGCTGCACCGGCTCCGGATCACCGCGTTCGGCCCCTTCGGCACCACCCAGGACATCGACTTCGACGAGCTCTCCGCCGCCGGGCTCTTCCTGCTGCACGGGCCGACCGGCGCGGGGAAGACCTCCGTCCTGGACGCCGTCTGCTTCGGCCTGTACGGCTCCGTGCCCGGCCCCCGGCAGGGCAGCGGCCAGGGAGTGACGCTGCGCAGCGACCACGCGCAGCCCGCCGTGCGCACGGAGGTGTGCCTCGAACTCACCGTCGCCGGGCGCCGGTTGGAGGTCACCCGGCAGCCGCCGTGGGAGCGCCCGAAGAAGCGCGGGGTCGGCACGACCACGGAGAAGGCCCAGAGCTGGCTCCGGGAGTACGAAGCCGCCGACGAGGGCGGTGCGTGGAAGGACCTCAGCCGCTCCCACCAGGAGATCGGCGAGGAGGTCACGCAGCTGCTCGGCATGAGCAAGGAGCAGTTCTGCCAGGTCGTGCTGTTGCCCCAGGGCGACTTCGCGCGCTTCCTGCGGGCCGACGCCGAGGCCCGCGGCAAGCTCCTCGGGCGGCTCTTCGACACGCGCAGGTTCGCCGCGGTCGAGCAGCGGCTGGCCGAGCAGCGGCGCGATGCCGAGGGCGCGGTGCGGGAAGGGGACAGGGAGCTCCTCGCCGACGCGCACCGGATGCAGCAGGCCGCCGGGGGCGCTCTTGATGCCCTTGAGGACGCGGAGTCGCCGTTTCCCGATCTCTCGCCCGGCGATCCCGGGCTCGCCGAGTCCGTCCTCGCCTGGGCCGCCGTGGCCCGGGTCGGCGCCCGTGAACGGCGCACGATCACCCGGTGCGCCCTCGCGTCCGCCGAGTCCGTGCAGGCCGCCGCGGGGCGCCGACTGGACGGCGTACGCGAACTCGACGGGCTGCAAAGGCGGTTCGGGCAGGCGCGGGAGCGGGCCGGACGCCTTGAGGAGCGTGCGGAGGAACACCGGCAGCGGCAGACCCGGATGGAGCGGGCGCGCAAGGCCGAGAGGGTCGCCCCCGCGCTCGGCCTTCGCCAGGCCACCGACGAGGAGCACCGCCGCGCGAGCACCGAAGAGGCACGCGCCCGCGGTCACCTGCCCGCCACCTTCGCGGACTCCGGCGCGTCGGGACTCGCCGCCGCCGCGCGCAAGGCCGCCGAAGAGCTCGGCGGCCTCGACTCCGCCCGGCGTGCCGAGCGGCGCCTGGTCGAACTCGGCACGGAGCGCGGGTCCCTGGAGCGCGAGGAGCGGGCCGACGACGAGCTGCTGCGTGAGGCGGCGGGCTGGCTCGACGGCTGGGACGCGACCAGGACCGCCCTCCAGGAGCGCATCGAGTCCGCCCAGGAAGCGGCCACGCGCGCGGAGCATCTCGCGGGTCAACTGGATCCCGCCCAGGGCAGGTTGGACGCGGCCCGCCGCCGCGACCGCCTCGCCGGGGAGGTGGCCGCCGCCTACGAGCACACCCTCACCGCCCGCGAAGGCGCCACCACGGCCCACGAACACTGGCTGACCCTGAAGGAGCAGCGCCTCACCGGCATCGCGGCGGAACTGGCCGCGGGCCTGAGCGACGGCGCACCCTGCGCGGTCTGCGGAGCCACCGAACACCCCGCGCCCGCCCCGAAGACCGCCGGTCACGTCGACCGCGCCACGGAGGAGTCGGCGCTCGCCGCGTACCGCGAGGCGGAGGAGCGGCGCGCGGAGCGGGAGCGGCATCTCGGCGAGGTGCGCGAGTCGTTGGCGGCGGCCGGGGCGGCGGCGCTCGGCTCGTCCCTCGGTGACTCGCGTACGGACGAGCAGGCGGCCACATCGCAGGAGGGGGCCGCAGCTCAGGAGGGGGCCGCGCCTCAGGAGCCGTCCGTCGAGCAACTCGCCGCATTTGTCGAAAAGGTGCGGGGTGAACACGCCGAAGCGCGGAGCCGCGCTTCGGGCCTGCACGCCGCCCGGGAAGCCCTCGCCCAGGCCGAGCGCGAGCACGACCGCAGGCTCGCCGTGCGGCAGGAGGCCGCCGTGCGGGCCGCGTCCCGTGCCACCCTGCGGGACAGCCTCGACCGCGAACAGGCAGGCCTGGAAGTCGAGTTGACCCGCGCACGGGGAGCGAGTGCCAGCGTCGCGGCCCGCGCGTCCCAGCTGGAGCGGCAGGCCGCGCTCCTGAACGAGGCTGCCGAAGCCGCCCGCGTCGCCGACGACACCGCCCAGCGCCTCAAGGACGCCGACGCGCGACTCGCCGACGCCGCCTTCCGCGCCGGGTTCGACACGCCGAGGGCCGCGGCCGAAGCCCTGCTCGACGACGCGCGCCACCGCGAGCTGCAACACCGTATCGACGCGTGGCAGAACGAAGAGGCGGCGGTGCGCTCCCTCCTCGCCGAGCCGGACGCGGCGGCCGCCGCCGAACAGCCGCCCGCCGACGTCCGAGCCGCCCAGGAAGCCGCCGAGGACGCGGACCGGCGGGCCAGGGCCGCCGCCTCCGCGCTCGACGCGGCCACGCGGCGCTGCGCCGAACTCGACCGGCTCTCCGAGAGGTCCGCCGCCGGAGCCCGGCGGCTCGCGCCGCTGCGCGCCGAGTACGACCGCGTGGCACGCCTCGCGGGCCTGGCCGCGGGCACATCGGCGGACAACGAACGCAAGATGCGCCTGGAGTCCTACGTCCTGGCCGCCCGGCTCGAACAGGTCGCCGCCGCGGCGACGGCACGGCTGCGGCGCATGTCGTCGGGCCGCTACACCCTGGTCCACTCGGACGACCGCACCGGCCGCGGCCGTTCCGGCCTCGGCCTGCACGTGGTCGACGCCTGGACGGGCCGCGAGCGCGACACGTCCACGCTCTCGGGCGGCGAGACCTTCTTCGCCTCGCTCGCCCTGGCGCTCGGCCTCGCCGATGTCGTCACCGACGAGGCGGGCGGCGTGCAACTCGACACGCTCTTCATCGACGAGGGCTTCGGCAGCCTCGACGACCAGACCCTGGACGAGGTCCTCGACGTCCTGGACTCGCTGCGCGAGCGGGACCGCAGCGTAGGCATCGTTTCGCACGTCGCCGACCTGCGACGACGCGTCCACGCGCAGCTGGAGGTCGAGAAGGGGCGGGCCGGGTCGGTCGTCCGGCAGCGGGGTGGGGCGTGAGGAGGCGCGGTCAGCGGCCCAGTGGGCGTCTGGGCAGGGGTGAGGAGTAGACGATGCTGGTGGTCACCGACCCCAGCGCGCCGATCTTGCCCGCGACCTCCTCCAGGTGGCTCATCGAGCGCGCCGCGACCTTGATCACGAAGCAGTCGTCGCCGGTGACGTGGTGCGCTTCGAGCACCTCCGGGGTCGTCTCGACCAGGTCGTGGAACGGCTTGTAATTGCCGTTCGGATAGCGCAGCCGCACGAACGCCAGGATGGGCAGGCCGAGGCGCTCCGGGTCGACCACGGCCGCGTACCCCTGGATCACGCCCGCCTCCTCCAGGCGCCGGACCCGTTCGGTGACGGCGCTCGCGGACATGGAGACGGCACGCGCCAGCTCGGCGTAGCTGGCGCGGCCCTCACGCTGGAGGACGTCGAGGATGCGCCAGTCGGTGGCGTCCGTGGAATAACCGGTCATGCCTGAGAGGTAACAGGGGAATCCCCGGCCGATCAAGGGGTAGGCCGGTGATCGGCTCTTCTGGGCCGGTGGCTTCGCCCGTAGATTTTTGGCCATGAGCACAGCGACGAACACCCCGAACCCCGTCCTGCGGGTCGCCCCCGCCTCCCCGGCGGCCGCCGCCGCGTACTTCGGCGCGAGCCTCGCCTTCCACGCCGATGTGTCCGACGTCGCGTCGGCGCTCGCAGCCGACGGCGACCCCGGCTTCGTCGTGGTCGACTCCCGCTCGACCGCGTCCTGGGACCAGGGCCACGTCCCCGGAGCGATCCACCTCCCCACCGCGCTCATCGCGGAACAGGCCGGGCAGCTCCTCGACCCGTCCGTGCCCGTGGTCACCTACTGCTGGGGCCCCGGCTGCAACGGCGCGACCCGCGCCGCCCTCGCCCTCGCCCAACTGGGCTTCCAGGTCAAGGAGATGCTGGGCGGCTTCGAGTACTGGGTCCGCGAGGGCTTCGGGTTCGAGACCTGGGAGGGCAGCGAGCGCCGCACGCCCGACGCCCTGACGGCCCCGCTCGACGCCGCGGACTGCGGCTGCTGAGAGGGGAGTCGCGGGGCACGGCACGCGTCCACTCGTCCGCGTCCGGGCCCCGCACGCGCATCAGAGCGCCGACAACTCGTCCACCAGGTCGTCGAGTCCCAGCGACCCCTGCGACAACGCGGCCATGTGCCACGCCTTCGCGTCGAACGCGTCACCGAGACGGCGCCGCGCGTTCTCGCGGCCGAGGAGCCAGGCCCGCTCGCCCAGCTTGTAGCCGATGGCCTGGCCGGGGATGGAGAGGTAACGGGTCATCTCGCTCGTCACGTACTCCGTGGGACGGCTGCAGTGCGCGTCGTAGAACTCCTGCGCCAGGTCAGGGGTCCAGCGCTCGCCCGGGTGGAAGGGCGCGTCCGCCGGGATCTCCAGCTCCAGGTGCATGCCGATGTCGACGATGACGCGCAGCGCCCGCATCATCTGGGCGTCCAGATAGCCGAGCCTGCGCTCGGCGTCGGTGAGGAAGCCGAGCTCGTCCATGAGCCGCTCCGCGTACAGCGCCCAGCCCTCCGCGTTGGCGCTGACGATGCCGATCGTCGCCTGGTAGCGGGAGAGGTTCTCCGCGACGTGCGCCCACTGGGCGAGCTGGAGGTGATGCCCCGGCACGCCCTCGTGGTACCAGGTCGAGACCAGGTCGTAGACGGGGAAGCGGGTGTCGCCCATCGTCGGCAGCCACGTCCGCCCCGGGCGCGAGAAGTCCTCCGAAGGACCCGTGTAGTACGGGGCCGCCGCGCCGCCAGGCGGGGCGATGTGGGACTCCACCTTCCGTACCCGCTCGGCGAGTTCGAAGTGCGTGCCGTCAAGGGCCTCGATCGCCTCGTCCATCAGCTCCTGGAGCCAGACCCGCA
The DNA here is from genome assembly GCF_042667685.1 of Streptomyces sp. NPDC057302. Classification (NCBI taxonomy): domain Bacteria; kingdom Bacillati; phylum Actinomycetota; class Actinomycetes; order Kitasatosporales; family Streptomycetaceae; genus Streptomyces; species Streptomyces sp. NPDC057302. Next base: position 101,324 of record NZ_JBHUZJ010000016.1, read on the forward strand.
CCTCCTCCACGCCCTCGATGTGCGTGCCGTGCTCGTCGAGGTGGGCGAGCGCCACCCACGGAGTGGCCGCGCCGGGCAGGATCTTCTCGGCCTCGGTGCGCATCTCGCCGAGCAGCCGGTGGAACTCGGACCAGCCGTACGCGTACGCCTCGTCGAGGTCCAGGTCGGCGCCGTTGAAGTGGCGGGACCAGCGGGCGTAGCGCTCGCGCCCCACTGTGTCCGGAGCACCCTCGATCGCGGGCGCGTACACGTCCCGCATCCAGTCGCGCAGCGCCACCACCGCCTCGGTGGCGACACGCGCCGCCGCGTCCAGTTCGGCGCGCAGCGAGTCGGGGCCCTGCGCGGCGAACTCCGCGAACCAGCCGCGGCCCTCGCTGCCGCCGGGGCCCGCCCACTCGCCGAGCTGGCCGATGAAGGTGGCGGTGGGGCGGGGAGCCGCGAAGAGCTTGCGCTCCAGGCCCAGTTCGAGCGAGGCGCGATATCCCTCGTACGCGGCCGGCACGGCCCGCAGCCGCTCGGCGATCGCCGCCCAGTCCTCGTCCGTCTCCATCGGCGTCACGGTGAAGATCTCGCGCACCATGTGCGGCACCGTGTGCAGGTTGCCGACCGCGCGCAGTCCCTCGTCCGCGTCGTGCATGGCCAGGTCGGCGGTGAGCCGCTCCCGCAGCAGCCGCGCGCACCGGCGCTCGGCGTCACTGTCGGCGCCGGGCAGGCGCTCCGCCTCGGCCAGCCGGGCGAGCGTGGTGCGGGCGAGCTCGGCGACCGCCTCCTGGCCCGCCGGTGAGGTGTCGGGGAGCTTGCTGTGGCTGGCCTTGACGCCGAGGAACGTGCCGTTGACGGGGTCGAGTGCGATGAGCTCGTCGACGTAGGTGTCGGCGACCTGGCGAGGCAGCGGGCTCCTGCTCTCGTTCGTGTTCGGGATCTTCGTGGCTGACATGCGGACATCCTCGTACGCGGGACATGCCCGCGTCATCAAGATTGGCCGGAGGTTTGCTCTTGATCGTCGGCCCCGGGCCCCGGCGGAAGCAGGGGCCCGCACTCCCACTGCTGGAAGATCAACCGGGTCTCCACGCGCGCCACTTCCCGCCGCGAGGTGAACTCGTCCAGGACGAGCCGCTGGAGGTCGGCGGTGTCGGCGACCGCCACATGCACCAGATAGTCGTCGGGCCCCGCGAGATGGAAGACCGACCGGGATTCCGGCAGCGCCCTGATCCGCTCCACGAACGGTCCGACCAGCTCCCGCCGATGTGGTCGGACCTGTACGGAGAGCAGTGCCTCGAGACCGCGCCCGAGCTTCGCGGGATCGAGCCGCAGCTGGTGCCCGAGGATCACGCCGGAGCGGCGCAGCCGGGAGATGCGGTCGAGGCAGGTCGAGGGCGCGACGCCGACCTGGGCCGCGAGATCGCGGTAGGTGATCCGGGCATCGTTCTGCAGCAGCCGCAATATGCGGAGATCCACCGGGTCCAGTACGACAGATTCAGCCACTCGCCGAACGTAACACGGGGTTCAACTACCAGGCACCGGCCTTTGTTCAGGCTGTCGTACATGGACACGAACACGGAACCCCGCACCGGATCCGGCCACCAGGCCCCCACACCGGCACCGCGCGCCCTGGCCACCGAGGCCGTGCACGCCGGACGCGACGACCTCGCCGGGCTCGGCCTGCATGCCGCGCCGATCGACCTGTCCACCACCTACCCGTCGTACGACACCCGCGGCGAAGCGGCGCGCATCGACGCCTTCGCCGCCGACGGAGCCCTGGACGAAGGACCGCCCGTCTACGCCCGCCTGGCCAACCCGACCGTCGCCCGCTTCGAGACCGCGCTGGCCCGGCTCGAAGGAACGCAGAGCGCGGTCGCGTTCGCCAGCGGCATGGCGGCGCTGACAGCGGTCCTTCTCGTACGGGGAGCGGCGGAACTGCGTCATGTCGTGGCGGTCCGCCCGCTGTACGGGTGCAGCGACCACCTGCTGACGGCGGGGCTGCTCGGCTCCGAGGTGACCTGGGTCGACCCCGCGGGGATCGCGGACGCCATACGTCCCGACACCGGCCTGGTGCTCGTCGAGTCGCCCGCCAATCCGACCCTCGCCGAACTCGATCTGCGCGCGGTGGCCCACGCCTGTGGCACGGTGCCCCTCCTCGCCGACAACACCTTCGCGACGCCCGTCCTGCAACGGCCGGCCGAGAGCGGGGCGCGGCTCGTGCTGCACAGCGCCACCAAGTACCTGGGCGGGCACGGGGACGTCATGGGCGGAGTGGTGGCGTGCGACGAGGAGTTCGCGCGGCAGCTGCGGCAGGTCCGGTTCGCCACCGGCGGGGTGCTGCATCCGCTCGCCGGATATCTGCTCCTGCGGGGCCTTTCCACGCTGCCGGTGCGTGTACGTGCCGCCTCCGCGAACGCGGCGGAACTGGCGCGGCGCCTTGCCGCCGACCCGCGCGTGCGCCGCGTGCACTATCCGCGGCTCGGCGGCGCGATGGTGGCCTTCGAGGTGCACGGCGATCCGCACGCGGTGACCGCCGGGGTGCGGCTGATCACCCCGGCGGTCAGTCTCGGCAGCGTCGACACGCTCATCCAGCATCCGGCGTCCATCAGCCACCGGGTGGTGGACGCGGCGGACCGGCGCTCGTCGGGCGTGAGCGACCAGCTGCTGCGACTCTCGGCCGGTCTCGAGGACGTCGACGACCTGTGGCAGGACCTCGACGGCGCCCTCGGCTCCCGGCCGTCGGGCGCCGAGGCCCAGGCCTCGACGCCCCGGGTCAGTGCTTGTGCGCCCGTCCCTGCTCCTGCGGCCGCTCCTCCTCGTCGTACGGCAGTCGCGAACTGACCGGCGTCGCTTCGAGGCGTGCGGTGATGACCAGCGTGCCTTCCTCGATCTGGTAGTCGAGAGGAAGGCCGAGGCCGCGCATCGCCGCGACCATGCCCGTGTTGGACGCCTGCGTCACCGCGTACACGCTCTCGCAGCCCGCCTCGACCGCCAGCCCCACGAGCCGGCCGAGCAGCTCGCTGCCGATGCCGCGCCGCTGCCAGTCGTCCTCGACGAGCAGGGCGATCTCGGTCTCGTCGCCGTCCCAGAGCAGATGGCCGATGCCGACGAGCCGCCCGGAGGCGGTCTGCACCGCGAGGGTGCGGCCGAAGCGCGGGCTGAGCAGGTGGTTGAGGTAGCGGTCGGCGTCCCGTACGGGACCGTGGTAGCGCATGCCGAGGGTGCGCTGCGAGCATCGCTCGTGCATGGCCTTGGCCGCTTCGACGTCGGCGGTGTCGGCCCGGCGCACGGTGATGGAGCTGCCCTCGGCGAGGGTCAGTACGTCCTTGCTGCGAGGGATGCGCGGGCCGAGCCGGGTGTCGAGCTCGACCAGGGCACGCGCGCGGGCGAACTCGGTGGGCGTGAACGGCAGGTACGGCCGCTCCACGGTGATCACTTCACCGTCCGGGGCCCGGAGCCGCAGCACCGTCCCGTCGCCTTCGAGCGCGCCCTCGACGGGGGCGCCGTCCGTGGGCTCATCCGCCCGCGGACCGGTGGCCGGCCGCGTCTTCGCGGGCAGCGACCGGATGGTGCAGCGGCCCAGCAACTGGCGCAGCGCCAGCGGGAGTTCGGCGGCGTCGAGGGCGGTGCGGGTGGCGAGGCCCAGGATGCGGGTGGGGGCGTCCACCAGGTCGTGGGCGTCGGCCCGCTCGATCCAGGTGCCCGAGCCGCCCGCCTGCGCGACGCCCCGGGTGATCTCGGCCGCGGACAGGTCGGCGGGGGCGCGCAGCAGGAACTCGTCGACGGTGCCTTCGGCCAGCGGGTGCGCCTGGAGGCTCAGGATGTCGACCTTCCCGTGGGCGAGGGCCGTGCACAGGGCGGCGAGCGAGCCCGGCTCGTCCCGCACCGTGGTGCGCATCCGCCACAGCGTCGTCGCCCCTGCGGACGACTCCGTGGCGATGGCCCCGGCCCGCTCCATGGCCGTCGTGGGCCCGGTCCGCCGCCCGGTGGGGTGCGGCCGGGCGCCGGTATCGTCCGGGGCCGGGGGTGCGTGGTTGTGGCGGCGTGCCCACCAGGTGTGGAACCCGACCGTGGCGCACAGCACCACGGCCGAGATCACGAGCAGGGCGGGGCCGTCGGGTCCGTGCCCGATCATGTTCGCCACCGCGTCGGCCACGGCCACGGCCGTGAACAGGGCGGCGAGCTCCACCAGATCCCGGCGCCAGTGGTGAACGGGACGGCCATGTTTGGTTCGCGTCACATCAGACATGTCTGCACTCATACAGCCACTGTGGAGGAAGGGTGTTGCGTGATCACGAACGTTCTGTGACTGACGAGTTAAGAGACCTTCTGCCCTTTTAAGTCCTCTTTGCTCGCTCTTGGTGCGCGGACACGACCCCTCGGTGTGCGTTCGGGGGCCTCATCACTGCTGTCCCACCCGGCCCGGCCGCAGCACCTTGGTGAACAGCACCCCGCCGCCCTCCTGCCGCAGCCGCACGGTCAGCTCGCCGCTGTCGCCGTCGATGTCGATCTCGCCGAAGTACTGCGGGGTCTCGGCCGGCGAGGTGTTGGAGCGGCTGGGCGCCTTGATGAAGCGCTGCTCGGCCCCGAACGTCCCGTCGAGCTTGAGCGCCTGGAAGCCGCCCGCCGCGAGAGGGCCCGAGACGAACTCCCAGAACGGCGCGAAGTCCTTGAAGGCCGCGCGCGAGGGGTCGTAGTGCTGCGCCGACGTGTAGTGCACGTCCGTGGTCAGCCACACCGTCCCGGTGACCTTGCGGTGCTTGATGTGCCGCAGCAGCTCGGCGATCTGCAGTTCGCGCCCCAGCGGCGCGCCCGGATCGCCCTGCGCCACCGCCTCGAAGTTGGTCGCTCCGTCGGGCACGACCAGGCCTAGCGGCATGTCGGAGGCGATGACCTTCCAGGTGGCGCGCGAGCGCGACAACTCGCGCTTGAGCCACTGCAGCTGCCTGGCGCCCAGGATGCCGGTGGTGTCGTCGGGCTGACGGCCCGGCGAGTTGGCGTTGCGGTAGGAGCGCATGTCCAGGACGAACACGTCCAGGAGCGGGCCGTGCCGCTGCACGCGGTACACCCGCCCGTCCTCGTCGCCCGGCGGCAGCGTCGAGATCGGGAAGTACTCGCTGAACGCCCGCAGGGAGCGCCCGGCGAGGACGTCCACGTTCTTCTCGGTGTAGCGGGCGTCGGTCAGGATCTGTCCCGGGTACCAGTTGTTCTTCACCTCGTGGTCGTCCCACTGGACGATGGAGGGCACCTGCGCGTTGAAGCGCCGCAGGTTCTCGTCGAGCAGGTTGTAGCGGAAGGCGCCGCGGAACTCCGCCAGCGACTCGGCGACCTTCGACTTCTCCTCCGTGGTCACGTTCCGCCACACCGTGCCGTCGGGCAGCGTGACGCTGGGCAGGATGGGCCCGTCGGCGTAGATGTTGTCGCCGCTGCACAGGAAGAAGTCCGGGTCCCTGCGGCGCATCTCCTCGAAGACGCGGTAGCCGCCGCGGTCCGGGTTGATGCCCCACCCCTGGCCCGCGATGTCGCCCGACCACAGGAAGCGCACCCCCTCCTTGCGCCCCTTCGGCGTCGTACGGAACGTGCCGGTGACCGGCTCTCCGGTCCGTCTGGGGTCGTCGGGGTCGGCCAGGACCACGCGGTAGTGGATCTGCTCGCCGGCGGGCAGTCCGCGCAGCCGTGTCGTCCCCGTGAAGTCGGTGTCCGCGCCGAGCACCGGGCCTTTCCAGCGGGTGGGGTTGCGGAACGACTCCGTGGCCGACGTCTCCACGATCATGCGCGCGGGGCGGTCGGACCGGACCCAGACCAGGCCGGCGTGCGCGCTCACGTCACCGGCCTGCACCCCCCACTCGGCCCGCGGACGTCCCGACAGGGCGAGCGCGGGAGCGGCCCCGGCGAGGGACGGCACGGCCAGCGCAGCCGGCACGGCCAGCGAGCCGCGCAGCACGCTGCGGCGGCGGGGGGACGGGCTCGGCTGAGGGTGTGACATGAATGCGCCTCCAGTGACAGGTCCGGCCAGTGTGCAGGGCAACAACTAGTGGTGCGCGGCGGCGCACACACAAACCACAAGTGAACAACCGCCCATGGGGGCAAGGGAACCTGTGTGCGAGAGCTATGTCCCCCGCGGCGTCGTCGCCGACACCGCGGCCTGCTTCTTCGGTCGCAGGTTGGGGGTTGTGGGTTGCGGGGCGCGGGTCGCAGGTCTCAAGTCGCAGGGCCCGGTCCCGCGCCCGAGGCCCAGCGGCCGATGCCGGAAGATCGTTCGCCCTCTAGGCTCGGCGGCAGCGGCAGGCGGACGAGCGTGCCGCGCGCGAAGGGGGAGTTCCATGCCGGTCAACGGTCAGAGCCACATCCGCATAGCCCGCCCGTCCCGCGACCTCGCGGCGGCGGAGCGCTTCTGGGTGACGGGCCTCGGCCTGGACGTCGTGTGGCGCTCGGAGGGCGGGGCCGCTCCCGGTGAGCACGACCTGCTGATGGCCGGATGGCCGGACGCCTCCTGGCATCTCGAACTCGTCCACGAGGCGGACGAGCCGGTCCTGCCCCGGCCCACCGAAGAGGACCTGCTCGTCATCTACCTCGACGAGCCCGTCCCCGACGACCTGGTGGCCCGCCTCGAAGCGCACGGCGGCACGCGCGTGAAGTCGCCCAACCCGTACTGGAACGAGTGGGGCGTCACCGTCGAGGACCCGGACGGCTACCGCCTGGTGCTCTGCACGCGTGCGTGGTCCAACGCCTGACCACGCGTGCGTGGTCCAACGCCTGAGACGGCCGCGGAACTAGATATGCATCCCGGGCATGCCGGACGGGGCCGCCGCGTGATCCGCGACGGCCCCGCTCGTCGATGACTGCTCAGCCCGCTGCCGGACCGCTCCCGGCGTCCATCGCCTGCCCCTCCGAGGGCCGGAGGGTCTCCCGCGGTTCCTCACCGGGGCGGGCCACCTCTCCGGCGTCGGCGAGCCGGACGAGTTCGACCAGCCAGCCCGGGGCCGTGCCGGCGTCCATGCCGGACCCCAAGGACCCGACGGACCCCACGGCTCCCACGGACGCTGCCGGAGGCGCCGATCCCGCAGCGGCGGCGGGCCCGGCGTCGACGGAGCCCGCGGCGTCCCGCGCCACGGAGAGCCGCGGCCCCGCCCCGGCGGCCGGGGCCGCGCCCGCGTCCTCGGCGATCGTGATGTGCACCTTCATGGCCGTTTCCCCCCGCCTAGTTGAGAACCGCGTACCGGCCTTCGAAGTTCATCTGGGTGCTGCCGATGTTCTTCACCGTCAGCCAGTACGTGACCGACGTGGCCGAGGCGCGCTCGACCTCGGTCTCCCACTCGATCTGCGGGCTGCCGGACTGGGGTGTCGTCGGCATGAAGTACCAGACGACGTGCCAGCCCTGCGGCCAGTTGAAGGTGAACCAGCGCCCGGTCTGCCCGGGGTTGAGTGTTCCGGTGAACTGTGTGCCTACTCGCATCGTCGTTTTCCTCTCACCATCCGAGAACCGCGAACCGGGCCTCGAAGTCGACCGGGTCGCCCACGAGGTTGGTCACGTCGATCCAGTACGTCGCGTACGTGTCGTTGGCCCGCTCGACGCGCACCTTCCAGCCGATCTGCGGGGCCCCGGTGCGCGGGCTCGTCGGGACGACCGTCCACACCACGTGCCAGTGGGCGGGCCAGTTGAAGGTGAACCAGCGGCCGGTGCGGTTCCCGGCGAGGGTGCCCCGGAACTGGACACCGACCCAGCTGCTCGTCTGGAGGGCCGCGAGGACGAGCCGGCGCAGGTCGGGCCTGCTGCCGATGCGCTGGGTCGCCGGGCGGCCCGGCGCGTCCTGCTGCGGTGAGCCCGTGGCGCGCAGCAACTGCCGGGAGCGCGAGGGAGACAGCGGGATGCGGCCGTTGGCCCGCAGGACGCCCTGGGTGCTCGCCAGCGCGCCCACGACGATCGGTGAGGCACTGGACGTGCCGCTGAACTGGTCCGTGTACCAGAAGTCCGCACTGGCGCCCGCCTGGAGGTCGCCGTAGCCGGTGGTGGTCACCTCGCGCCCCCAGCCCTGCGCGTCCACGCACGCGCCGTAGTTGGAGAAGTCGAGGCGGGAGCGGTCCGGGCCGTGCTGGCGGCCGTGGGTGCCGGGCGGCGGCGCCCCGGCCCCGACGATCACGGCGCCGGCGTCGAGCGCGGTGCGCCGGAAGGGGTTGCGCCACCAGGCGGGGAAGCCGGCCCGCGGGGTGTCGTAGTCGGCGTGGTCCAGGTTCTCCGCGCCGTTGCCCGCGGCCTCGACGACGGTGATGCCCTTGTTGACGGCGTAGCGGATGGCCAGATAGTCGTCCGGCCACCACTCGACGGCGATGTACCCCACCTGGCCGACGCCGGTCGCGTGCGGCCCCGCGCGGTGGATCTCCAGCAGGATGATGTCGCCGGGACCCAGGCGGTCGGCGGCGTTGCGGATCGCCGTGGCCGTGGGGATGGAGAAGGCGGACGCACTGGTGACCGCGTCCGGCGCGATCCCGGTGATCCCGATGGCGTTGACGTCGCCGCCGATCTCGCCGAGCACCGCGGTGCCGTGGTCGGTGTCCGTGCTCCCGGTGCCCGAGACGATGCCGCCCTGGTTCAGCCGCAGGTCCTCATGGGTGAAGCGCCAGCCCCACTCGCAGTCGATCACCCGGACGCCGGCGCCTCGCCCGCCCGGCAGGGTCCACGCGTAGCGGGCGTCGACGCCGCCCGGAGCCGCGTCGAGATAGCCCTGGCGTGCGGTGAAGTCCGGGGTCACGGGCGGCGCGTCGGCGCCCGTCGGCTGCATGTCGTTGAGCGGCGGCAGCTCGGCCTCCTCGCCCTTCTTCTGGTCTGCCCCGGTGACGGCCAGTGCGGCGGCGGGCTTGACGTAGGCGCCCTCCACGGCGTCCGACGCGCGCAGCCGCTCGGCCAGCGCGTCCAACTGGTCCTCCGGCGCGTCGACATGGAAGAAGAGCCCCATCCGGTCGAGGATCTCCGCCGTCGCTCCGTCGGCCCCGGTGCTCTCCGAGGGAGCCCCCGCCTGGGCGCGCAGCCTCTCCTGGTCCGCCCCGAACAGCGGGCTGAAGGTGACGTCCTCCAGGGCCGCCACGGCGTCGAGACTGCGCACGGAGACGTCCGGGGCGGCGGTCGCGCCGGTCGAGGTGATGCGTACCCCGGCGTCGGCGCGCGTGACGCACACCAGCTCAGGGCGTCCGAAGAGTGGTCCGATCCCTGGAGCCGGGCGGCTGTTCCCCCGGCTGTTCCCCGCACCTGATCGCTGTGGCACAGCTGACTCCTTCACCACGTTACGGAAGGTCCGCCGGTGGTTTCACATAGGCGGCCTCGACTGCCGGGTGGTCGCGCAGGGCCGCGGCGACGGCCTCGGCGTCCACGCCGGCGGGGACGGCGACCCGTTGCCAGCCGATGAGGGCCGGGTCGCCGACGCCGGGGTGCAACGGCTCCGCCGTGACGCCGAACCGCCGCTCCAGAAGGCTCCGGACACCCAGGACACCGGGGGCGTCCGGGTCACCCGGGTCACCCGGGAGATCCGCCGTGCCCGCCCTCGCGGGACGCGGTGGGGTGTGGAGTTGGACGATGACTTCGGACTCGGCCACAGCTCTGCCCCCCCGGACACCCCGGGCGCCGCCTCCGAGCGGGTCGCTCGCGGTCACCGGGCCCGGCAGACCCTAATGAAGCGCTGTCACCGGACCGTCGCAGCGGCGTCACCGCGCCCCTGGCCCACCTCGGCGAGCAGCCGCACCCCCTCGGCGATCCTGGCGGGCGTCAGATGGGCGTAGCCGAGGACGAGGCGTACACCGGAGCCCTCCGCAAGGCGAAGGACGGAGCCGTCCGCCGAGCCGTACTCGCTCAGCGGCCTGACCGCGACCCCGGCCGCGGAGGCCCGCCGCAGGAAGTCCTCCTGCGGCCCCCAGCGCTCGGGCAGCCGGGCGATGACGTGCAGACCGGCGGCGATGCCGGTCACCTCCGTGCCGGGGAAGAACGCGTCGAGCGCCACCACGAGTGCGTCCCTGCGCTCCCGGTAGGCGCGCTGGCAGCGCCGCAACTGGCGGTCGTAGTCCCCGCGTTCGACGAAGCGCGCGAGCAGCGCCTGATCGAGCGCCGGATTGCCCAGGTCCATCATGCGTTTGCGCGCGACGACCTCGTCGGTCATCGACTCCGGTACGAGCAGCCAGCCGAGGCGCAGCCCGGGAGCGAGCGACTTGCTGACCGAGCCCGTGTACGCGACGTGCTCGGGGTCGAGTCCTTGCAGCGCGCCCACCGGGGCGCGGTCGTAGCGGAAGTCGCCGTCGTAGTCGTCCTCGATGATCAGCCCGTCCACGGACCGCGCCCAGTCGAGGAGTTCGGCACGCCGCCGCGCCGAGTAGCCGATGCCCAGGGGGAACTGATGCGCCGGAGTGGTGACGACCGCGCGCAGACCCCGCTCCCTCAGTACGCCGGTGACGACTCCCTCGTCGTCGAGGGGGACCGGCGCCGTGGCCACGCCCGCCGACGCGAACAGCTCGCCGTGCTGAGGGCTTCCGGGGTCCTCGACGCCGACGGTGTCCACGCCGCGCGCGCGGAGCACGAAGCCGACCAGGGCCATGGCCTGCGCCACTCCGGAGCAGACGACGATCGCCTCCGGGTCCGCGACCACGCCCCGGCGGCGTACGAGAAGTTCGGCGAGGGCCGTACGCAGCCGGGGCAGACCCCGCGGGTCCGGGTAGCCGAGTGCGTCGTGGGGGAGTTCGGCCAGGACTCCGCGGTGGGCGGCAGCCCACGCGGCGCGCGGGAACAGGGACAGGTCGGGAGTTCCCGCGATGAAGTCCACGCGCGCGTGGGCGGGCCGTGGGGCGAGGTCGCGTGCCCCGCGCACCGCGGATCTCGCCGCGCCGCCCACCCAGGTCCCCGCGCCGCGGTCGCTGCGCAGATAGCCCTCGGCCGTCAGCTGCTCGTACGCCTCGGTGACGAGCCCCCGTGACACGCCCAGATCGGCGGCGAGCTCACGGCTCGACGGCAGCCGTGTGCCCGGTGCGAGCCGCCCCGACCTGACCGCGTCGCGCAGCGCCGACCGCAGACTGCGGCCACGGCTGCGGGCGGGGGCGGACGCGGCGGGGAGCAGCAGCTCCCAGGCGGTACCGGCCCGGTCCGATCGTGAAGTCACCGGGATGCGCCTCCTGAGCGATGGACCTGAGGGAGGAATCGCGAGCGAGGAAGAAGTGGTCCTCGAACCAGCCCTGGAAGTGGACCTTAAACCGGGCCGCCTCCGTTCCTAACGTCAGGGGCATGAACGCGAACCTCACCCGCGGGTCCCTCCTCGCGGCCCTCGCCTGCCTCCTCGTAGGCGGCTCCTTCACCGCCAACAGCCTCCTGGGCGACTACCCGTACGCGGGCGGCCAGTTCCTGCGCTACGGCCTCGCCTGCCTGTTGCTCCTGCCGCTGCTCGGGCGGGGCGCCGCTGCCCCGCTCGCCCGCCTGACGCGGCGCCAGTGGGGGCGCCTCGCGGTCCTCGCCGCCGTCGGCATGGTCGGCTTCAACCTGGCGATCCTCGCCGCCGAACGCACGGCGGAACCTGCCGTACCGGGTGTCCTCGTAGGCTGCGCCCCGGTCGTCGTCGCCGTCGTCGTGCCGCTCCTTGACGGGCGTCAGCCGCAACGGGCCGTCATGTACGGGGCGTTGATCGTGGCCGCCGGTGCCTTCACCGTGCAGGGGTGGGGCCGCACGGACGGGGTCGGCATCCTCTTCTCCGTGGGCGCGCTCGCGGGCGAGGTCGGCTTCGCGGTCCTGGCCGTCCCCGTGCTGCGGCCGCTCGGCCCGAAGCTGCTCTCCGCCACGGTGTGCGGGATCGCCGCAGCAGAGTCCGCCGCCATCGGTGTGCTGGCCGACGGCGGGGACTTTCTGCGGGTGCCGGACGCCACCGAGGCGGCGGCCCTGCTGTGGCAGGCGGCGATCGTCACCGTCGTCGGGTTCGTCTGCTGGTACTCGGGCATCCAGCGCATCGGCGCCGAGCGGGCCACCCTCTTCTCCGGTCTGATCCCCGTCGCGGCGGCCTTCACCGCCCCCTTGGTCGGCACCGGCAGCTACGGCGTCCCGCAGGCCGTGGGCAGTGCGCTCGTCGGCGCCGGGGTGGCCCTCGGCTCCGGGGTGCTACGCGGCCGGCGCGCGGCGGCAGGTGTCCAGGACGACGCGCGAGACGAGCGCCGGATCGTCGTTCATCGGGACGTGCCCGCACCCGGGAAGGCGCACCAGGCGGGCATCGGGGACGGCGTGCTTGGCACGGACGCCCTGGCGGCGCAGCAGGATCCGGTCGCGCGAGCCCCACGCGACGGTGACCGCGAGACCGGGCACATCGTCGCTGAACCGGACCTCACGCCCGGCGGCGAGGGTCTGCTCGAACCCCTTGGCGTCGCGCAGCGCGAGCGTCTCGGCGACGACGGCCTCGGGTGAACGGCGCCCGGGGTGGGCGTAGATCGTGCTGGTGAGCGCCGCGCGCCCGGCCGCGGTCCGCGCGAGGCGCTCGATCAGCGGCAACGGAAGGAGCCGGGCGCCGTGCCGCATCGCGAGCAGGGTGTTGAAGGCGTACCGCCGCTCACCGGGCGTCCAGAAGCCCGCAGGGGACAGCGCGGTGACCGAGCGCACGAGCTTCTCCCGGCCGAGCTCCAGGGCGAGCAGACCGCCCAGCGAGTTGCCCGCCACGTGCGGACGCTCGATCTCCAGCGCCTCGCACAGCGCGCCGAGCACGGTCACCACCGTCGATATGTCGTAGGGAAGGCCTTGGGGGAGCGCGGGGGACTCCCCGAAGCCCGGCAGGTCCACGGCGATCACGTCGTACTCCGCGGCCAGAATGCCGACCACCGGGTCCCAGGCCTGGCGGTGGTGGCCGATGCCGTGCAGCAGGAGCAGCGGCTCACCGGCGCCCGAGCGTTCGTAGGCGACGGACAGCGTCCGTGGGCCGTCGGGGGTTTCGACGCTGAAGGACACCTCTGCGGCCATTGCTGCTCCAGTCCCCGTCGCCCTGCGACGGTCCTCAGACACCTTAGACACCTTGTCAGCAACAATTACCGCTCAGTAGCCTCCAGTTCAAGAGGGTGAGTGCGGCCGTCGGGCCGGTGTGGGGCGCGACGCACCCGTTCCGCCTGGACAGCGGGTGGTCCGTCGGCTGGGATGGAGACGTGGCAACCGACATCGCGATCGACGTCTTCGAAGAGCACCGGTCCGTCCTGATGGGCGTGGCCTACCGCATGCTCGGCCGGGTGGCCGACGCGGAGGACGTCGTGCAGGAGGCGTGGCTGCGCTGGTCGGCGGCCGACCAGTCGCACGTGCGCGAATCGCGTGCCTACTTGGTGCGTGTCACCACACGGCTCGCCATCGACCGGCTGCGCCACGTGCAGTCGCGGCGCGAGCACTACGTAGGCCCGTGGCTGCCCGAACCACTCATCACCGACTACGGGCCGACCGTCCCCGACACCGCCGAGCAAGCGGTGCTCGCCGACTCCGTTTCCATCGCCGTCCTGGTCGTCCTGGAGTCCCTCTCGCCCCTGGAGCGCGCGGTGTTCGTGCTGCGCGAGGCCTTCGGCTTCCCCTTCTCGGAGATCGCCCTCACGCTCGACCGCGGCGAGCCCGCTGTGCGCCAGCTCGCCGCGCGGGCCCGCAAGCACGTCGACGAGGGAAGGCCTCGCTACGAAGTGGATCCGGACGAACGCCGGAACCTGACCGAGCGGTTCCTCGCCGCGGCGACCAGCGGCGATCTGGACGGACTGATGTCCCTGCTCGCTCCGGACGTACGCCTCGTCGGCGACAGCGGCGGCAAGGCCAAGGGGCCTCTTCGCGTCATCGAGACGGCCGACAAGGTGGGCCGCTTCCTCGACGGCGCGGCCCGCAAGGGCGTCCCGGAGGGTGCGGAGCTGGACGTCCGGTTCCTGGAGATCAACGGAGCCGACTCCGTGCTGTTCCTGGTCGAGGGCAAACCGCACTCCCTCTTCCAACTGGACGTCGTCGACGGGCAGATCAGCAACGTCTACATCATCCGCAACCCGGACAAGCTGCTCGGTTTCGCCTCCTAGGCGGCGGCCTGGACGGCGTCCCAGCGGCCTCCGGGCAGCCTCCTGGACATCAGAAGACAACCCCCGTCCACACAGGGCGGGGGTTTTGTCTTGTTCGCTACGCGCGCGTGACCCGACACCAACACCGCGTGAATGCTCTGTGGCATCGTCCCTGTGCGGGCTGTAACGGATCGAGGATTGGTCTTGACCAAGGGTGGGTGCCGTTCTATCGTCGCAGAGATAGTGCAGGAACCTTTAATAAACAAGGGCGCTAAAAAGCCGCCGGCATACGGCGATTGCGGAGGACAGGGTGGGGACCACGCAGCTGGAAACGGCACCGGAGCCGAAGTACTGGCACCTCAAGACCGTGCTCAGCGAGGCACTCGACTCGGAGTTCACCGTCGGCGAGATCCTGCCCAACGAGCGTGATCTCGCGGCCCGGTTCGGCGTCGCGCGCGCCACGCTCCGTCAGGCACTGGAGCAGCTGGAGCTGGAAGGCAGGCTGCAGCGCCGCCGCGGGGTCGGCACGACCGTCGCCCCGCCGCGGATGGGTGTGGCCGTCGGATCCGCACAAGGCACCTGGCCGGGCGAGGTCGGCGACGCCTGGCAGCCCGCCGACTGCGCACCGGCGGCCCCGCCCGCCGAGGTGGCCCGCATGCTGGAGGCCCACCCCGACGAGCAGGTCCACGTGGTGCGTCGTACGCGCGTCTCGCACGGCCAGCCCGTGGCCGCCGAGCTGCTGTACGTATCGATGTCGTCCGTCTCCGAGCTCTCCGCCATCGACGCCCCGTCCGGCCCCGCGCGCGCCCGTGGCGTGCTGCGCGAGCTGCACCGGCTCGGCCTCGAGGGACAGGACCGTGCCGTCGAGCTCGGCTCGGCCCGCGCGGACGACGCCAAGGCGCTCGACCGGCTGCCCGGAGCCCCGGTCCTCGTCGTGACGACCCGCTTCTTCGCCGAGGGACGCACGGTCGCGGTCTCCGTGGCGACGTACCGCGCCGACACCTGCCGCCTCACGTTCGGTGACGCGGGCGGCGTCGAGATCCACCACGGCCCGGAGCGCCAGGCCTCCTGACGCCCCGCGTCACACCCGCTCCCACACCGGCCCGGCGCCTCAGCGCCGGGCCGTCACTGTCCCCTCGACCGCGAACAGCTGCTCCTCGACATGGTCGAGGGCCAGACGCAGCGCGCCCGTCGCGACGGCGGCCTCACCGAGCATCGACAGGGCCACCCTGGGCGGCCGCAGGCAGTAGCGGGCCAACTCGCGGCGCAGCGGCTCCAGTACGCCGTCCAGACCGGCCGCCCAGCCGCCCACGACGACCAGTTCGGGGTCCAGGGCGAGCACCAGCGCCGCCACGTCGTGCACCAGCCGCTGGATGAACCGCTCGACGGCCTGGCGTGCCCGCTCGTCGCCCTCGCGCGCATGGGCGAACACCTCCGCCACCGCCTGCTCGTCGAGCGGGTGCAGCGGCTCGTCCGTGGTCGACAGGAGCGTCTCCGGGGTCACGTCACGGCCCAGCAGATGCAGGGCCCCGATCTCGCCCGCGGCTCCGCCGTACCCCCGGTGCAGCCGGCCGCCGATCAGCGCCCCGGCTCCCGGGCTGAGCCCGGCGAGGACGAACACCATGTCGTCGACCTCGGTCGCCGCGCCCTTCCAGTGTTCCGCGACGGCCGCCGTGTTCGCGTCGTTCTCCACCAGGACCGGACACTTGAAGGACCGGCGCAGGCGCTCGCCCAGGGGCAGGCCCGTCCACTCGGGCAGCGCCGTGCCCAGCCGGACCGTGCCGTCCGCCTCCACGATGCCGGGACTGCCGACGCCCACCGCGCGCAGCGAGCTGCGGGCGATCCCGCCGCGGCGCAGCAGATCGGCGACCGCCGTGCGCAGCCGCTCGATGCGTTCGTCCGCCGGGGCCGTCTCGTCCACGTCCTTGGCCGCCGTGCCCATCACACGGCCGTCCAGGTCCGAGAGGACGGCGGCCACGCGGTGCGGGCCGATCTCCAGACCGAGCAGATGCCCCGCCTCGGCCCGGAAGCGGAACCTCCGGGCAGGCCGTCCCTGGCGTCTGGCCGCGCCTTCCTCGGCGGCGGTCTCCACCACGAGTCCGGCCTCGATGAGCCCCTCGACCACGCCTTCGACGGTCGGCCTGGAGAGCCCCGTCAGCCGCATGACCTCGGTGAGTGTCGCGAAGTCCGCCGCACGCAGCGCGTGCAGCACCACCGCGGAATTGATCCGCCGCAGCAGAGAAGGATCCCCGCCGGTCAGCCGCCCCAACGTCCGTCCTCCCAGCTCGTGCGCATGATGGGCGGATCGTACTCGCCGGGGGCGACCGCTGCGAGTGCCGGGGCCCATCCGAGCCGAAGACCGCCCATCCGTCGTGGCTCTCAGCCCGCCGTGTCTCCCGTGCCGCGTTGCGGGTTGTCCCGGGGCGCCATGGTGTCCGCTCCTTTTTCGGCAGGGGCGAGGAGGGTCGAGAAGACGGCACTCAGCTTGCCCGCCGTCTCCCGGGAGAACATGCCGACCAGCGCGCCAAGGGCGGTGACCCCGTACGGATTGATGTCGCTGGACGAAGCCATCGTGGTGGTCAGGCCGCCACGCAGCACGAAGTACACGACGAGGGCGAGACTCGCCCCGGCGAACGGCTCTATGACGTACATCAGTATCCAGCTGCGCCGCAGGCCGCGGTTGCCCACGTACCAGTACAGCGAACGCAGTGTGTGGATGACCGCGCCAAGCCCTCCGGCGGCGGCGACGACGATGAACAGCCGTGTCTCGCGCAGCAGATCGGGAGACCAGAACAGCACGCGAACCTGGGCCGGCTTCTCCGGACCCTGGAGTGCTCCGGGTGCGGGAGGAGGAGGCCAGGTCTGGACGAGGGCGACACCGAGCGTCGACGCCAGGAGGATCAGCAGGCCCGCCAGGAGGACGATGTCGCGCGTACCGGCGAACTGCGTTCCTACGGTCGACGGGGGCGGCGGGTCATCGGTCATGGCGGCTCAGGGACCGCTGGGCGACCGCGGTGGCGGCCAGGGCGCCCACTCCGTCGTCGTAGGGCTTGGCCGTCAGCGTGACGTCGTCGGCGGCCGTCGAGAAGGCCTGCTTGCGGACCGTGTTGTGGACGGCGGTCATGAACAGACGCGCCGATTCGACATCGCCGTCCGAGACGAGTCCGGCTGGTCCGTAGAGCACGATCCGGTCCGGGTTCGTCAGGTTGATCAGCGCCGAGAGGCCGATCCCGAGGGCTTCGCCGGTCCTGCCCAGCACTTCCTCGACGTACTTGCGGCATTCGGCGTTCGACAGCAGGGACAGTGCCGCGTCCAGGTCGGCGGCGGGCTGTCCTGTCAGGGCGCGGATCTCGTCGGCGATGGCACCGGTGCCCGCAACGCTTTCGAGGCAGCCGCTGTTGCCGCAGCTGCACGACGGACCGTCGGACCGCACGACCACGTGGCCGATCTCCCCGGCCGAGCCCGCCGCGCCGTGGTGGATGCGGCCGTTGATCATCAGGCCCGCGCCGATGCCCTGGTCGAGGATCACCGCGGCCTCCGTGCGTCCGGCCCCGGGCCTGGTGAGCGTCTCCTCGAGCTGGACCAGGGCGTTGGCGTCATTCTCCAGGACGGTCGGCAGCCCGGTCGCCCTTCGAAGGGGTTCGGCGAGGCAGAAGCCCGACCAGCCCACGCCCGCCGCGTAGTTGGGGGCGTAGACGATGTTGCCGCGGGACGCGTCGACGTGGCCGCCGATCTCGACTCCGAGTCCGACCCGGCCGGCCGCGGCCGGGGCGCGGGCCGCCGGGACCTCGGCGAGCAGGGCGTGGACGAACTCCGCGAGCGCCGTGACCGCCTCTTCGGCGTTCCAGACGGTCCTCAGGCTGCCTTGGGTGCGTGCCACGACCGTGCCCTCGGCGTCGGTCACGACGCCCGACAGGCGGCCGGGCCGGACCTTGATCCCCGCGAAGTAGTCGAAATCCGATGGCTGGGACGGACGGGGGCGGGGCTCAGGGTCGGGCTCGCGCCGGTAGAGGCCGGACTCCTCGAGGTACTGCTGGCCGCGCGGGGTGACGTCCCAGGAGTTCTGCCGCCATTCGCGGCGCTTCCAGGCGACGTCGGCGTCCACCAGCTTGCGCCCGATCCGGCTGATCTCGGTGATGTCCACCCCGAGTCGAGCGGCGAGTTGGGCGTTGCTCTGGCCCGGCTGCCGGGCCACCTCGACGAGAAAGCGTGCGGCGTGACCTGCCGGGTCGAGCGAGAGTTGCAGGGCGGACGGCAGGCGGCGAAGGGCCCAGTACGTCACATCGATGAGGCCGAGCAGGCGGCCGCGTAACTCGGCCGACGACTCGCCGTGCTGGTCGCGCAGCTGCCGCTGGCGCCCGTACAGGCGGCGCAACCCCTCGTGGGCCGCATCGAGTGCCTCTTCATCGCCCGCCAGCGAGGCGTCGGTGACCATCATGCCCAGCGAACTGAACAGCCCTTCGGATATGTCCCCCGACGACTTCATCTCGTCGATCAGGCTCTGGACTTCGGTGGCTCGGTCGTATCGCTGGCGCTTTCCGTCACTCATGTCACTCCCCGTTCCCCTCGTCCCCGAACGTCTCCGAATTGGCCGACCTTTCCAGGGTGGGGTGATGTCAAGTGAGTGTCAAGTGAGGGCGTCATGATTCTTTTGCGCATTTCCAAGATCCGCCGCTAGCGCATCCGGACTTCCGTCAAGTTCTTTGTGAATATGACGGCGTCTTGCGTTAATATCTGGTTAAGTGGCACGGACTCGGGGGGATCATGAACGAAAATACGTCAGCGAATGGTGGCAAACATTCGATCAAAGGGATTTTCCTGCCCACCGACCCGGCGGACCTCTTCGTGGTTCTCTACGACCTCCTCCCGGACGGGCACTTCCGGGGCCTCAAGGCGAACGAGTGGCACGGTGACGTGTCCGTGCGCCAGCTGGCCGACGCGATGTGCGACGAGGTGCAGTCCTCGGGCAAGGCCGACACCGCCCGGGTCGACGAGGCCTTCGTGCGGTACGGGGACCAGGGCATCTTCGCCGCGCTGACCGGCCTCGACCAGGCGCTCGGCGGCGTCAACCCGTTCGGTGGCGCGCGCTGCCCCTCGGCCCTGACCAGGATCGCCCGCCGGTACAACGAGAAGAACCAGCTCAATGATCCGGAAGGCCCGACGACCGGCAAGCTGCTGCCTCGTTGCACGCGTCCGGGGAAGCTGCTCGCACAGGCCACGGGGAAGCCCGACTTCTTCAACCTGCATCGCGTCACGGAAGACAACTGCCGGAACGTGCGTCACATCGGATTCAAACAGCGAAACGGCGCGCATTTCTCGGGAAAGAAAGCGATTCCTATAGGGTCTGCACCATTACTGGAGACCTATGACGATCTGCAGTTCGATTTCCACGCCGTGGACGGGATAACCTTTTACAAGGTATCGCCGCGGGACGAACGACTGTGCGATCGCATTGACCACGTGGTCAAGAATCTGGACGACTCTGGCGCCGAGATCGGAGTGATGCCGGAGAGCGCTCTGTCCCCTGCGCTCCTGGACCACTGGGCCACCCATTTCGACAAGGACCCCGAAGGCAGCCGGCTGCGGTGGGTGCTCCTGGGAACCGGCCCGCTGGGCGAGGGTGAACCCCCGCCGAACCGCGCCGTCCTGGTGGACCGTTCCACCGGGGAGACCATCCTGACCCACGACAAGATGCACGGCTTCACCATGGGCAAGGGCCAGGCGGACAGGTGGCAGTTGCCGGTCCGCACCGAGCATGAGACCGCCGCGGAGTATCTGGAGCGCGGGGACGTCGTCACCGTCGCCGAAACCGCCATCGGGCGCGTGGCGGTCCTGATATGCGAGGACATCAAGCAGTCGACCGACTGGGAGGCTCCCCTGCGCGCCTTCGGGGTCTCCCACCTCTTCGTGCCGCTGCTCTCCTCGCCGATCAGCAGGAAGATCCCTCGTTGGGACCGGCTGGCCGCGGAGCGCTGCGTCGAAGTGATCGGAGCCTGGGTCGTCCTGGCCAACAGCCTTGCCGTGGGCGCCCGTATGGATCTGCCGGCGGACAACTGCTACAACGTGCTCGTCGTCGGACCCCGGTTGCCCCGCTCGCTGGACAACGGCGACTGTGTCGCACAGTTCGCCCGCTCGGAGAACGGCACGGAGCTGGCCCGCGTCGTGGAACCGGGCCAGGAGGGCGGGGCGACGGGCCGCGATCCCGAGGAAGGGCCACTCCCGGCGATCGGCACGGGGGGCACCGCGTAGGGCCCGGCGGCACCTGACGCCCGTCGCCGCCCAGGCGCCCGCTCGGTCAGCCTGGGGCGACGAAACCGGATTCGTACGCGGCGATCACCGCCTGCGTCCGGTCCCGGGCCCCCAGCTTCGCGAGGACGGAGCTCACGTGGGATTTGACCGTCTCGACGCCCACGATCAGGTCCGTGGCGATCTCCGCGTTCGACAGGCCGCGCGCCATCAGGCGCAGGACGTCGGCCTCGCGCTCGGTGAGCGCGGCCCGCTCCAGGGCGTCCCTGGCCCGCGCGTTGCCGGGCCGCTGCCCGTACTCGCTCGCCAGCTGCCGCACCGCCGCGGGGAACAGGAGCGACTCGCCGTCGGCGACCAGGCGGACGGCGTTCACGATCTCCGCGGGGCGGGCGCGCTTGAGCAGGAAACCGTCGGCGCCCGCGCGCAGCGCCTCGTACACGTACTCGTCGTTCTCGAAGGTCGTCACCACGAGGATCTTCGGCGGGTCCTGCACCGTGCGCAGGACCGCGCGGGTGGCCTCGATGCCGTCGAGGAGCGGCATGCGTACGTCCATGGCGACCACATCGGGCCGCAGTTGGCGCACGAGCGGAATCACCGCGGCGCCGTCGGCCGCCTCGCCGACCACCTCGATGTCGGGCTGCGCCTCCAGGACGGCACGCAGACCCGCTCGTACGAGGGGTTCGTCGTCGACGAGGAGGACAGTGACCGGCATCCGGTCAGCCTAGATCACCCCAGGGGCAACTGGACGTGCACCTGCCATTCGCCCTCGTGGGGACCCGTGGTGGCCCGGCCGCCGAGCAGCGTGGCCCGCTCCCGGATGCCGCGCAGGCCGCTGCCGCCGCGGGTGGTGATCTCTGCTCCTGGGGTCAGCGCGTTGCGTACGTCGATCTCCAGGGCCGCATCGAGGACCGCGACCCGCACCCGCACCGGGACCGGCCCGGAGTGGCGCAGGACGTTCGTGAGGGCCTCCTGGAGCATCCGGTAACCCTCGCGGGACACCGGCCCCGGGACGCTCTCCAGGGGGCCCGTCACCTCGGTGTCGACCTTCGCTCCCGAGGCGCGCGCGGACTCCAGGAGGCGGTCGGCGTCGGCGAGCGTCGGCCGCTGGCTCGCGGGCCGCTCGTCCTCCCTGAGCACCCGCAGGACACGCTCCAGGTCTTCGAGTGCGGCCCTCCCGGTCTCCTCGATGGCGTCCAGCGCGCGGTCGGTGAACTCCGGGTCGGCGGCGGCCCGCGCGGCGCCCGCCTGGACGACCGCGACGGTCAGCGCGTGCCCGATGGAGTCGTGCAGTTCCCGCGCGATGCGGGTGCGCTCCAGGAGCTGTTCCGTGCGCTCCTCCAGGGCGGCGAGGCGCTCCTTGGGGGAGGGGCCGAGCAGATGGCGGGCGGCCGTGGCCATCAGCCGGCCTCCGGCCACCATGACCGCGAGGAGTACCGCGAGGGGGATGGGCATGAACAGCGCGTTCAGCGGGTTGCGGCCCGGCAGCGGAACGAACAGACCGGACGCGTCGCCGGGCTCGGACGTCGAACCCAGCAGGGCCAGCGTGATCCCCAGGAGCTGCACCGAGAAGAGGGCCGCCGCGCAACCGGCCTCCAGGCGCAGCACGGCCCACAGCGCGGTCCTGTACCGGTCGCGCCACGACGCCGAGGGAGACACCGAGATGCCGGGGTCCTTCTCGTCGCCCGGTACGCGCGCGTGCTGCCCGGGGAACAGCATCAGCCGGGCCTGCAGCCCCTCCGCCCGGCGCATCGACGGCACCAGCATGGCGACCGCCACCACGAGCGGGATCGGCTGGAGCGCGATCAGGACCCAGTCACCGGCCGAGGGACTGCTCAGACCCGGCGTGATGAACGCGGCCGTCAACGCGATGCCCGAACCGATGAGGAGGTGCAGCCAGCGCGTGTAGGTCACCGCGTGGGTGAGCGGCTTGAGGAAACGGGGCATCACGCCATCGTGTCAGCAGGGCGCGGCCGCCCGGCTCCCCCATGAGGGGGAGGCGCGATCCCCTGGCGGGGGAAGCCCAACCGCATCCCCGACGGCCAGTCTTGGCCCATGACCAGCATCGACGTCCAAGACCTCACCAAGGAGTTCGGCACCACCCGGGCGGTGGACGGACTGACCTTCACCGTCCGCCCGGGGAAGGTCACCGGGTTCCTCGGCCCCAACGGCGCCGGCAAGTCCACCACCATGCGCCTGGTCCTCGGCCTCGACCGGCCCACTTCGGGCACGGCGACGGTGGGCGGGCGCCCCTACGCGGCCATCGACGAGCCCCTGCGCCACGTGGGCGCCCTGCTCGACGCCCAGGCCGCGCACGGATCGCGTACCGCCCGCAACCACCTCCTCGCCCTCGCCGTCAGCAACCGCATCCCCGCGCGCCGCGTGGACGAGGTCCTCGAAGAGGCCGGGCTCACCAGCGTGGCGGGGCGCCGGATCAAGACGTTCTCGCTCGGGATGCGCCAGCGCCTGGGCATCGCGGCGGCGCTCCTCGGCGACCCGCGGATCGTCATGCTGGACGAGCCGTCGAACGGCCTCGACCCCGAAGGCATCATCTGGATCCGCGAGTTGCTGCGACGCCTGGCCCGTGAGGGCAGGACGGTCCTCGTGTCCAGCCACCTCATGAACGAGACGGCCACGTTCGCCGACCACCTGGTGGTCCTCGGCAGGGGCAAACTCCTCGCGGACACCTCGATGGCGGACTTCATCGCGGCGCACAGCAGCCCGCGCGTCCGGCTGCGCACGCCCGAGAGCGACCGGCTCCGGAGCCTGCTGGCCGACAAGGGGTACGTGATGGCCGAGGGGAACGACGGCCGGTGGACGGTGGACGGCGCGCAGGCCGGGGAGATCGGGTCGATCGCCGCGGGCCACGGCATCCCCCTCCTCGAACTCTCCGACGAGCAGGCCTCCCTGGAGCAGGCCTACCTCGCCCTCACGGCCGACGACACCGAGTTCGCCGCCGCCCCTTCGAAGCCCCGCCAGGAGGCCTGACCATGTCGACCAACGCCGTGCTCCGCTCGGAGTGGATCAAGATCAAGTCGGTGCGCGCCAGCCTCGGTTCATTGATCGCCGTCTTCGTGGCCACCCTCGCCATCACCGTGCTCGCGTTCGCCACGGTCGGCACGGCGGAGGCGGACAACGCCGACTACGAACCGCTCTTCGGCGCCTTCTACGCACTCAACTTCGGCCAGATCGCCGCCATCAGCTTCGGTACGACGGCGATGTCGTCCGAGTACCTGAACGGCGCGCTGCGGATCTCGCTCTCCGCGGTGCCGCGCAGAGGGCTCTTCTACGGGTCCAAGGTCGCGGTGGTGGGCGCCCTGGCCCTCGGCGTGGGGCTCTTCACCAGCTTCGTCGGCTTCCTGACCGGTCAGGCCTTCATGGGGGACTACGCCATCGGCCTCGGCCATGCGGGCGCCGTCCGGGCCTGCGTCGGCGGGGGCGTCTACCTCGCGCTCATGACGCTGCTCGCCGCGGGCCTGACCATGCTGCTGCGCAGCGGGATCGCCGTCCTCAGCATCCTCATCCCGTTCACGCTCATCGTGTCCTTCGTGGTCGGGGACGTCGCGAGCGGTGTCTCGGAGTTCCTGCCGGACAAGGCGGGACAGCAAGTGCTCCACGAGGACCCGTCGGGAATCCTCGGCCCGTGGGCGGGACTTGCCGTGTGCGCCGCATGGGCGGCGGCAGCGCTGCTCGCCGGCTGGTGGGCGGTGCGGCGGCGCGACGCGTGAGGCACCCGGTGGGCATCCGCCCGGCATGCGGCAGGCATGCGGCAGGCATCCGTGAGGCACGTGTCCGTGAGGCACGTGTCCGGATGGTGACGCCGGAGGCCTGACGGCGGGCCAGTTGTCAGTGGCGGCCGCTTTACTGGATGTCATGAGTACCGCACAGCATCTCGCCGCGATCGACCTGCTGCGCTCACGGGAATTCCCCGTGGAGCACGGCAGGTCGTCCTGCGGCACCGGCGGTCCCGGCTATCACATCGCCGAGTTACTGACCAGTGCCGACTTCTGGGAGGACGACGGCACGCGGTGGGAGGCGACAGCGGATCAGTACGACGCCGAGCGCGACGGCCTGACGGTCCTGCTCGCCCAGCGCTGGGGAGACCCGCAGATATTCAGCCTGGCGAGCCTCTTCGCGAGGTCGTCGGGCGACGAGTACGACAGCGGGGGCAGCGAGGACGGCGGGGGCAGCTCGGGCGAGGAGATACCGGAGCCGTGGGGGTCGCTGAGCGCTTCGGTGCCCGACCTCCATCTCTGGCGGGTCGACGGGCGGTGGATCGCCCTCGGCGTCTCCCAGTGGGACAAGGAACTGCCGTTCCAACTGCTCGCTGTCGTCACGGAGATAGATCCGCCGTAGCGGGCGCAGGCGGCGCAAGGGGCGCGTTCAGGGAGTGGACGCGGATGGCGCGACCGCAGTACGGATCGAGGGTGGCGCGCTCCACGCGCATGCCGAGCTTGTTCATGATCCGTTCCGAAGCGTCGTTGCCCACCTGGGCGATACTGACGATCCGCTCAAGACCACGGTCGGCGAAGCCGAAGCCGAGTGCGGCCCGTGCCGCCTCGGTGGCCAGGCCCTGCCCCCAGAAGGAGCGCCCCAGCCGCCACCCGATCTCCACCGCGGGCAGCACCTCGGGGAGGTAGTGCGGCACGGAGAGCCCGGTGAATCCGGCGAGCTCACCGGTGGCGCGGACCTCCACCGCGAAGAGTCCGAAGCCCTCGGTCTCCCACCCGTGCTCCCACTTCGCCACGGTGGACCGGGTCTGCTCCTCGCCTTCGTGGACGGAGCCGTCGCCGATCCACCGCATCACCTCGGGGTCCGAGCTGATGGCGTTCATGGGGGCGATGTCCGCCTCGCGCCAGCGCCGCAGGACGAGGCGGGGCGTCAGGATCAGGGGCATCGCGGGTCCGTCCCCGGAGCCAGGCCGAGCTCGTCGCCGTCACGCGGGGCGAAGTGCCGGGCCACCTGCGCGTCCGTCACCTGTGTGAGCTCGGCGGGGGACCAGCGGGGATCGCGGTCCTTGTCGACGACCTGGGCGCGGATGCCCTCGACCATGTCCGGCGCCGTGATCGCGGTGGCGGAGACGCGGTACTCCTGGTCGAGCACCTGCTCCAGCGAGGCGAGGGCGCGGGCCCGGCGCAGGGCGGCCAGGGTGACCTTCAGGGAGGTCGGCGACTTGCCGAGGATGGTCTCGGCCGTCTCCTTCGCCGCCCGGTCACCGCAGCCGTACAGCCGGTCGACGATCGCCTCCACGGAGTCGGCGGCGTAGCAGGCGTCGATCCACTCGCGGTGGGCGGCCAGTTCGCCCTCGGGCGGGGCGGTGGCGAACTCGGCGACCGCCTCGCCCACCTCGGTGTGGGCCAGCGCGGCGGTGAACTCCGGGAGCCGATCGGAGGGGACGTAGTGGTCGGCGAGGCCGCACGACAGCGCGTCGGCGGCGCCCACCGCCGAGCCGGTCAGCGCGAGGTGGGTGCCCAGTTCGCCGGGCGTCCGCGTCAGCAGATACGTACCGCCGACGTCCGGCACGAAGCCGATCCCCGTCTCCGGCATGGCGATCCGGGAGCGCTCGGTGACGATCCGCACGCTGCCGTGCGCCGAGACACCGACTCCGCCGCCCATCACGATGCCGTCCATGACGGCGACGTACGGCTTCGGGAAGCGGGCGATGCGGGCGTTGAGCCGGTACTCGTCGCGCCAGAAGGCCAGGGAGGCGGCGCCGCCGCCCGCGCGGATGTCGTCGTGAATGGACCGGATGTCGCCACCGGCGCAGAGCCCTCGGTCACCCGCTCCGGTGAGGAGGACGGTGCTGACGTCGTCCGCCCGCTCCCACGCGGAAAGGGCCTCGTCCAGCAGGCGGACCATCGTGTGATTCAGCGCGTTGATCGCTCGGGGACGGTTGAGCGTGATGTGTCCCGTGCGGCCCTCGACATGGAGGAGGACTGGGGCGTCGGAGTTGCCTGCTGGTGTCATGGGGCAAACCTAGACCGCCGCTTCGCGGCGGATGTTTCCCACCCACCCGAATACCCCGCAGCACATCCTCGACGTAGGACACCCCTCTAGCCGCCCCCCTGAAACGCCCCCAGAATCCGCTCCGCCGCCATCGTCGCCGTCAACGTGCCCTCCCGCACCCGCTGCTCAAGGCCAGGGGCCAGCTCCCGCACGGCCTCGTGGCCCCGCAGCCGGTCGAGCAGCTCGTCCCGCACCATCGTCCACGTCCAGTCGACCTGCTGGTCGCGCCGCTTGGCCGCCAGGCGGCCCGTGGAGTCCAGGAGCGTGCGGTGCTGCTCCAGGCGGTCCCAGACCTCGTCGAGGCCGCTGGACTCCCGCGCGCTGCAGCTGAGCACGGGCGGCGTCCACGCGGCGTCCGCCGGGTGCATCAGCCGCAAGGCGCCCGCCAGTTCACGCGCCGCCGAGCGCGCGTCACGCTCGTGCGGACCGTCCGCCTTGTTGATGGCGAGGACGTCCGCCAGTTCCAGGACGCCCTTCTTGATGCCCTGCAGCTGGTCGCCCGTGCGGGCCAGGCTGAGCAGCAGGAACGAGTCGACCATGTTCGCGACCGCCGTCTCCGACTGGCCCACGCCCACCGTCTCCACGAGCACCACGTCGTAGCCCGCCGCCTCCATCACCACGATCGACTCGCGCGTCGCCTTCGCGACCCCGCCGAGCGTCCCGGCGGTCGGTGACGGGCGCACGAACGCCGCCGGGTCCACCGCGAGGCGTTCCATCCGCGTCTTGTCGCCGAGGATCGAGCCGCCCGTCCGGGAAGACGACGGGTCGACGGCGAGCACCGCCACCCGGTGCCCGAGTCCGGTCAGCATCGTGCCGAGCGCGTCGATGAACGTGGACTTGCCCACGCCGGGCACCCCGCTGATGCCGATCCGCCGCGCCCGCCCGCTGTGCGGAAGCAGCTGGGTCAGCAAATCCTGGGCCAGGACCCGGTGCTGGGGCCGTGTCGACTCGACGAGCGTGATCGCCCGTGCGATCTGCGCCCGCTTCCCGTCGAGTACGCCCTTGACGTACGCGTCGATGTCGATCCTCGGCGCCGCCATGCTCACAGCTCGTGGCCGAGGTCGGCCGCCAGCCGCTTCACCAGGTCGTACGCGGCGTCCGGGATCACCGTGCCGGGCGGGAAGACGGCCGCCGCGCCCATCTCGAGGAGGGTCGGCACGTCCTGCGGCGGGATCACACCGCCGACCACGATCATGATGTCCTCGCGGCCCTCGGCGGCGAGCTCCGCGCGCAGCGCCGGTACGAGCGTGAGGTGCCCGGCGGCGAGCGACGAGACGCCGACGATGTGCACGTCCGCCTCGACGGCCTGGCGCGCGACCTCCGCCGGGGTCTGGAAGAGCGGGCCGACGTCCACGTCGAAGCCGAGGTCGGCGAAGGCGGTGGCGATGACCTTCTGGCCGCGGTCGTGGCCGTCCTGGCCCATCTTGGCGACCAGGATGCGCGGACGGCGCCCCTCGGCCTCCTCGAAGGTCCCGACGAGCGTGCGGGTGCGCTCCACGGACGGGGACGAGCCTGCTTCGGTGCGGTACACACCGGAGATCGTACGGATCTGCCCCGCGTGCCGCCCGTACGAGGTCTCCAGGGCGTCGGAGATCTCGCCGACCGTCGCCTTCGCACGGGCCGCGTCGACCGCGAGCGCGAGGAGGTTGCCCTCAAGACCCGGACCGGGGCTCCGCCCGGCCGCCTCCGTCAGCGCCCGCAGCGCGTCCTGGCAGGCCGTCTCGTCGCGCTCCTCGCGAAGGCGCTTCAGCTTGGCGATCTGCTGGTTGCGTACGGAGGAGTTGTCGACCGCGCGGACGTCGATCTGCTCGTCGGTCTCCACGCGGTACTTGTTCACGCCGATGACGGGCTGGCGCCCCGAGTCGATCCGCGCCTGCGTGCGCGCCGCGGCCTCCTCGACGCGCAGCTTCGGGATGCCCGCGTCGATGGCCTGCGCCATGCCGCCCGCCGCCTCGACCTCCTCGATGTGCTGCCAGGCGCGGCGCGCCAGGTCGTGCGTCAGCTTCTCGACGTACGCACTGCCGCCCCACGGGTCGATCGTCCGCGTCGTGCCCGACTCCTGCTGGATGAGCAGCTGGGTGTTGCGGGCGATGCGCGCGGAGAAGTCGGTGGGCAGCGCGAGCGCCTCGTCGAGGGCGTTCGTGTGCAGCGACTGGGTGTGGCCCTGTGTCGCCGCCATCGCCTCGACGCACGTACGGGTGACGTTGTTGAACACGTCCTGCGCGGTCAGCGACCAGCCCGACGTCTGCGAATGGGTGCGCAGGGAGAGCGACTTGGCGTTCTTCGGGTCGAACTGCTTGACCAGTTTCGCCCACAGGAGGCGCGCCGCGCGGAGCTTGGCGACCTCCATGAAGAAGTTCATGCCGATCGCCCAGAAGAAGGAGAGCCGCGGCGCGAACGCGTCGACGTCCAGGCCCGCTTCCTGACCGGCCCGCAGGTACTCCACGCCGTCCGCGAGGGTGTACGCCAGCTCCAAGTCGGCCGTCGCGCCCGCCTCTTGGATGTGGTAGCCGGAGATCGAGATGGAGTTGTAGCGCGGCATCTTCTGCGAGGTGTACGCGAAGATGTCGGAGATGATCCGCATCGAGGGCTTGGGCGGATAGATGTAGGTGTTGCGGACCATGAACTCTTTGAGGATGTCGTTCTGGATGGTCCCGGCCAGCTTCTCCGGAGCCACGCCCTGTTCCTCGGCGGCCACGATGTACAGCGCGAGCACGGGAAGCACCGCGCCGTTCATCGTCATCGACACCGTCATCTTGTCCAGCGGGATGCCGTCGAAGAGCTGACGCATGTCGTAGATCGAGTCGATCGCCACGCCCGCCATGCCGACGTCACCCGTCACCCGCGGGTGGTCGCTGTCGTAGCCGCGGTGGGTCGGCAGGTCGAAGGCGACCGAGAGGCCCTTCTGGCCCGCAGCGAGGTTGCGGCGGTAGAAGGCGTTGGACTCCTCGGCGGTGGAGAAGCCCGCGTACTGCCGGATCGTCCAGGGCTGGTTGACGTACATCGTGGGGTAGGGGCCGCGCAGATACGGCGCCACACCCGGATACGTCTCCAGGAAGTCGAGGCCCTCAAGGTCGGCGCCCGTGTACAGCGGCTTGACCGCGATGCCTTCCGGGGTCTCCCACAGGAGGTCGTCGTCGGCCTTGCCGGTGGACTCCTTGACGGCGCTGCGCCACTGGTCCTTGGAGACGGTAGAGGCCTCGGACGGGACGTCGGGCGTCAGACCGACGCCGGAGAAGTCGGGGATCGCCATTACGCCACTCCCATGTGGTCGAGGGTGGAGGAGAGCACGGACACGGCGTCGCAACCGGCGAAGACGTACGCGTCCACACCGCTGTGCTCGGCGGGCCGACCCGCGAGGAACACTCGCTGCGCGCCGGCTGACGTGAGTGCTTCGGCGACCGCCTCGGCCTGCTCCTCGTAGAGCGCGTCGCTGGAGCAGAGGCACGCCACCGCGGCTCCGCTGGCCTTGAAGGCGTCGGCGGCCGTCGTCGCGTCCACCGACACCGGGTCGTGGACGGCTTCGACGCCGCCCGCCTGGAAGAGGTTCGAGGCGAAGGAGGCGCGCGCGGTGTGCGCGGCGGCGGGGCCGATCGCGGCCAGGAACACCTTGGGGCGAGCGCCCGTCGCTGCGAGATGGGCGTCCGAGCGCGAGCGCAGGATCTCGTACGCCTCGTCGCGGCGCACGCGCGGCAGGCCGCCGGTCGCCTCGGCGGGCGAGGCCGCGCGCTCGACCGTACGCTCCGTCAGATTCGGGAACTCGCTGACGCCGGTGATCGGTTCGCGCCGCTTGGCCAGCTTCTCGCTGCGCTTGGCCCAGGTGGCGGCGAGGCGCTCACCGATCAGGCCGGAGCGCAGGGCCGCCGCCTGGCCGCCCGCGCGCTCGATCTCCTGGAAGAACTCCCAGCCCGCGTGGGCGAGTTCGTCCGTGAGCCGCTCCACGTACCAGGAGCCGCCCGCCGGGTCGATCACGCGGGCGAGGTGCGACTCCTCCAGGAGGATCGTCGAGGTGTTGCGGGCGATGCGGCGCGCGAACGCGTCCGGCAGGCCGAGCGAGTGGTCGAAGGGCAGGACGGTCACGGAGTCGGCGCCGCCGACGCCCGCGCCGAGGCAGGCCACCGTCGTCCGCAGCATGTTCACCCACGGATCGCGGCGCGACATCATCACCGGCGAGGTCACGGCGTGCTGGCGCTGGGCACCCGCGTCCGGCGCTCCGCAGACCTCGGCCACGCGGGCCCAGAGCCGCCGCGCCGCCCGGAGCTTGGCGATGGTCAGGAACTGGTCGGCGGTGGCCGCGTACCGGAACTCGAGCTGGGCGCAGGCCGCTTCGACCGTGAGCCCGGCCTCGGTCAGCTCGCGCAGGTAGGCGACCGCCGTGGCGAGCGAGGCGCCGAGCTCCTGCCCGGCCGAGCCGCCCGCCTCGTGGTAAGGCAGGGCGTCGACGGTCAGCGCGCGGAGGTTGGGGTACTCCTGCTCGCACCGCCGGGCCAGTGCGACCGCGGCGGCGGGGTCGAGCCGCTCACCGGTGCGGGCCTCGTGGCCGAGGGGGTCCGCGCCGAGGGTGCCGTGCGGCGCGTCCTTGGCGATGCCCCGCTCCTCGTAGAGGCGGAACAACTCAGCTGCCGCGGGCCCGACTTCACTGCCCGCGTCCAGGGCGAGGGGCGCCAGGTCGAGGAAGACGCCGTCGAGGGCGCGCTCGATGCCGGACACCGGGAGCGCGCCGGGGCCCACGCCGAGCCACAGCGAGGTGACGCCGTTCTCCAGGTCCGCGAGCACGGTCTCGTTCGTACCGGCGGGGTCCGCGGTCGCATGCCGCTGTCGTACGTCCCAGCCGGCCGCGGCACTGCCTGCGGCGGTACCGCCCCTGACAAAGGGGGCGAAGCCCGGGAAACCGGCGTCGGGCGCGGCTTCTCGGGAGGTGTACAGGGGGCGGGTGCTGAGCCCGTCCTCGAGTGCGGTGGACAGCGCTTCCTCGGCGGCCGGCCCCGATACGTCCTTACCCGATTTGCGCAGCACGCCTTCCACCAGGCGCTGCCACTGCTCATGGGTCGCATCAGGGAACTCGGCGGCCAGGGAAAGCCCGTCGTCAGGCAGGACCGTCATGGGCATGATGCTAGGGCGGAACCCCTGGCACCCGGTGCCGTTTAGGGCTGTGACCTTGGCCTCTCCCGGACGCTCTTGATCGCGACCGGGCGGGCGGCTACGGCGGGGCGGGGCTGGGCCCCGTGGCTCCCTCTCCGGCGCCATCCCGGCCATCACTCCAGGCCAGATGCCTTGAAGACGCCCTCGGCCGCGGCGCGGTCGATCCGTTCCGAGAGGCGTCGCAGCGCGGTCGCCCCGCACCGGAGCGAGCCCCTGGCGACCGACACGCGGGCGCCCTCGGCCACGAGGTGCCAGAGCGCCGGATTGACGACGAGCACCTCGGGGTCGAGCACGACCTTGCCACCGGACGCGTCCCGCAGGGCCAGCCGCGGTGAGATGCCGTCGCACCGGCGCACCGCCACGAGCCGGTCGAGCCGCACCGACCGGGCGCGGAGTGGGCCGCGCGAGACGAGCGTCATGTCGTACGCGGCCACGCGCGGCGGCGTCAGCACGGCGAACAGCAGTACGCCGAGCCCCAGCCAGCACGACGCGCGCCCGGCGGTGAGCCGCCAGCTCGCCGCGTCGAGCGCGAGCAGCAGCCCGAAGAGCAGGAGGGAGCAGGCCGCCGCCGAGCGGGCGTCACCGGCCCAGGTGCTGTCGTGCGTCCACGGCCGGTGTTCCGTGGGCCGCGGCTTCGTAGGGTCGCCGGGGGCGCGCCGTTCGGGGCGCGTCAGGCGTCGGGCCATGAACATGAAGGCGACGCTAGGGACCCCGGCGGGAGGGCGATTGCGCCGCGCCGAACCTTGACGCGGTACTGACGCGGCGTACGAGGACTCATACGCGGGCCTGATGGACCTCGCCGACCTCACGGGGCCCACGGGCCGGTCAGGGCGCGCTGTCCAGCGGCAGGGGCTGCGTGGGGCGGGGGAGCGGGCCGACGGTGGTCGCGGGGACCGCCGTCCAGGGGAGTGGTGTCGTCGTCTTCGGCGCGGGCCGCACGGATGGCACGGACGGCACGGACGCTCTCCCGGTGACGTAATGGACGTACTCCCGCTGGAGCCGGAACCCCGCCGTCCAGGCGAGCAGCCGGCTCGGCCGGTTGTCGCGCGCGCAGGACCAGCTCGCGGTGCGGCCCCGGGCGGCGATGTCCCCGCACAGGGCGGTGACACAGGCCAGGGCGAGGCCCTCGCGGCGGTGCTCGGGCGCGGTGACGACGGCGACGTCCTCGTACGCGTCCCCGGCGAAGTAGCCGCAGGCGACGGAGGCGATCCGGCCGTTCCGGTCGAAGGCGGCCCAGCCGTGGCCCGAAGCGGCGAGACCCTCGGCGCCGCCCCAACTGTCGTGGATCCAGGCGGTGTCGGGAACCCCCTCGGTGAGCGCGGCGAGCGCGGGCGCGTCGGTGCCGACCAAGCGGCGCACGGTCGTGTCCCGCGGCGGCGCGGGGGTGGACGCGGACGCCGGTTCGGCGTGGACGTAGAGCATGCGCTCGGCGGGCACGATGCGCTCGAACGCGGCGCCGAGCACGGGAAGGAACCGGGCCAGGGCCTCGACGTGGCTGCCGGCGAAGGGAGCGAGCCCAGCGGGGTCGACGGCTTCCGGGGCGCCGCGCAGCAGGACGTGCCCCGCGCAACTGACCGCCACGACCCGGGGATTCAACGCCTGGTCCGCCCACCACGTGCCCACACCGGTGGTGAAGGCGTGCTCGGGCAAGGAGGCGGTACCGGGAGCCCCGGCGGGGAACCAGCGGGCGAGCGCGGGCAGCTTGCGGGGCGAAAGCTGGATCACGGGACGGTCCTCCAGAGTGTGATGCGGCGCAGGGCGCCCGGGGCGGCCTGCGCGGCTCAGTCATCGGAGTGTGACGCATCCACGCGAGTCCTGGAGACGCCGAGGGTGATCTCCGGGTGATCCGCCGCAGTTCGGCCGCGTCAGCGTCGTGTCAGCGCGGGCCCCGTCAGCGTCAACATCGCGTCATGGAGGGGCGGGAGGCACCCGGTGCCGGGCATAGCGTCACCAAGGACACGAACGCCACGAGCGACTCGATGCCACGAGCGACACGAGTGACACGAACGATCCCGAACAAAACAGGATCCTCAAGGAGGAATCCCCCATGGCAGAGCTCCAGTGCGGCGAGGACCCCGAGCCCTCCGAACCCGGCCCGGCCGGACCGCTCTTCGTCCCCGTCCGGCCGGGACCCGCGGGCTGCGTCGCCCGCCTGTTCCGCACACCCGTCGGCGGCCGTACCGCCGTCGCGTTCACCACCCCGCAGCGCCTC
Organism: Streptomyces sp. NPDC057302; assembly: GCF_042667685.1. Classification (NCBI taxonomy): domain Bacteria; kingdom Bacillati; phylum Actinomycetota; class Actinomycetes; order Kitasatosporales; family Streptomycetaceae; genus Streptomyces; species Streptomyces sp. NPDC057302. Next base: position 134,922 of record NZ_JBHUZJ010000016.1, read on the forward strand.
GGCGCGGCCCTCGGCGCCCGCCAGGCCTGGATCAGGCTCTCGGAACCCGCGCTGCGGGCCCTCACCGAGCCGCTCGGCGTCCACGAAGTCACCGTCGACCCGCGGCTCGCCGCACACCCCGTCGGCGCGCCCGAGCGGCGTACCCGCGCCTGGCGCGAGTGGGACCCGCAGGCGGTCGGAGCGCTGCGTGTCACCGGGGCGGCGGCGCTGGTCGGCGCCCTGACCACCTGGATCGGCTGAGGCCGCGAAAGCGGAACAGGACAACAACCAGGTGCCAGGACCAGGGCCAGAACCAGGACCAGGACCACGCACCAGGACGAGGCGAAGAGAGACCCTGCCCATGACCACCCTGCACGAACCGGTGACCCCGGATGCCACCGCCGACGACGACCTGTCCGTCTGGCCCGCGTCCACCGCGCGTCTCGCCCACGGCGACCTCGCCATCGGCGGCGTACCGCTCACCGAGATCGCCGAGCGCTTCGGCACCCCGGCCTACCTGATCGACGAAGGCGACGTACGGACACGTTGCCGCACCTACCTGCACGCCTTCCCCGGCGCCGAAGTGCACTACGCGGCCAAGGCGTTCCTGTGCCGCGCGATGGCCCACTGGGTGGCGGACGAAGGGCTCGGCCTCGACGTCTGCTCCGCCGGGGAGCTGGAGCTCGCCGTCACCACGGGCTTCCCCGCCGAGCGCATCGTGCTGCACGGCAACGCCAAGAGCCCGCACGACCTGGAGGCCGCGCTGCGGCTCGGCGTGGGGCGCATCGTCATCGACAGCGCCTCCGAGATCGCCAGGCTCGCCGCGGCCGTGCCCCCGGGCAGCCGCCAGAAGGTGATGGTCCGGGTGGTGCCGGGCATCGCGGCGGGCGGCCACGCCAAGATCCGCACCGGGACCGACGACCAGAAGTTCGGCCTGTCGATCACCGACGGTTCGGCGCAGCACGCCATCGCCCGCATCATCGACCAGCCCGGCCTCGAACTGACCGGCCTGCACTGCCACCTGGGCTCGCAGATCACCACCGACAAGCCCTTCATCGCCGCCGTGCGCAGACTGGTCGGCCTGATGGCCCGCATCAAGGACCAGCACGGTGTCACGCTCCCCGAGCTGGACCTCGGCGGCGGCCACGGCGTCGCGTACCGCCCCGGCGACGAAGCCCTCGACATCACCACGCTCGCCCGCAAGGTGCGCGCCGAGCTGATCGGGAGCTGCGCGGCGGCAGGCCTTACGGTGCCCAGGCTGCTGATCGAACCGGGGCGCGCCATCGTGGGCCCCGCGGGAGTGGCCCTCTACCGCGTGCTGGCCGTCAAGCGCACCAGCGGGCGCACCTTCGTCGCCGTGGACGGCGGGATGAGCGACAACCCGCGGCCCGCGCTGTACGGCGTGCGGTACGTGCCGCGCCTGATCGGCAGGCGTTCCACGGTGCCCTCCGCACCGGTGACCGTCGTGGGCAGGCACTGCGAGGCGGGCGACGTCCTCGCCTCCGACATCGAACTGCCGGGCGACGTGCGGCCGGGGGACATCCTGGGCGTGCCGGTGGCCGGTGCGTACCACCTGTCGATGGCGTCGGGCTACAACCTCGTCGGACGCCCGCCGGTGGTCGCCGTGGCCGAGGGGCACGCGCGCCTCCTGGTGCGGCGCGAGTCGCTGGAGGACTTCCGCAGCAGAGACGTCGGCCTGTAGCCGACGCGCGCCCATACAGACA